>DAHUXY010000116.1 GCA_027315505.1 Vulcanimicrobiota bacterium
CGCGTAATCGCAGACGTACTCGCACACATCGCGGAACAGCGCCTCTTTGCTCTCGAAGTAGAGGTACAGCGTGCCTTTGCCGAGCCCGGCGTGACGCGCGATGTCCTCCATCGACGTGCCGCGGTAGCCGTGCTGGGAGAACAGGCGTAGCGCCACATCCAGAATCGCGCGCTCTTTGGGAGCGGGAACGCGCTGGAGGCCGTCGGGAACCGGCGCGAGGATCACGGCGCGGCCGAGCCGTCGCCGCAGAGCATCGTTGCCAGCGCGATCAGCGTATTTGCCTGCGCGCCGAAGGAGCGAAAACGCTCGTCGTGCGTCTGGCCACGCTCGAAGCGTTTGTAAATCTGCTGCAGAATCGCCGCGAAGCGAAAGATATTGAAGATGTAGTACCACCGTACGTGGGACACGTCGAAACCGGTGCGGTGCGCGTAGCGTTCGGTCGCCTCGCGGCGGGTTGGAAAGCCAGGCCGCCACGTAGGCATCGCGCCGGCGCGCGCGGCCGGCGGGTCGGAGGCCTGCGGCCAGAGCGCCAACATGTAGCCGACGTCCATCAGGGGGTCGCCAAGGGTGCACATATCCCAATCCAGCAGCGCGACGATCTGCGCGGGGTCTCCGGGATCGAGCAGCATGTTATCGAGTTTGTAATCGTTATGGACGAGCGCGACCGCGCGCGACGGCGGTAGGGATCGCTCCAGCCACGCGAGGAGTGCGGCCGCATCGGTCGAGCCCTCAGTGCGGGCGGCGTTCCATCGTTCGCGCCAGCCGGAGAGCTGTCGCTCCAGAAATCCATGCGGTCGCCCGAGATCGCTCAGCCCGACGTTCCGAGGGTCGACGCGGTGCAGCGATGCGAGCGTATCCACGAGCATCTCGCCGATACGTCGCGCCAACGCTGCGTCGTCGCGAAGGTGTTCCGGAAGATCGCGCCGGATCGCGATTCCGAATTTGCGCTCCTCGACGACGAAATCGCTCCCGACGATCGCGTGGTCGGTGCAGAGGATGAACGCCCTCGGAGCCAACGGAAAGTCGCGGTAGAGATTGCTCAGCACGTTGTATTCGCGCTTCATATCGTGCGCGTGCGGGGGAACGGGGCCGAGCGGCGGGCGACGTAAGACGTACTCGTCGTCGCCGAAACGCACGAGATAGGTGAGGTTCGCATGGCCGCCGCCGAACTGCGCGAGTTGGAACGCTCCATCGGCCGCCGGAAGATGCCGGCGCAGATACGGCTCCAGCGCCGTAACGTCCAGCGACTCTTCGGGGCGAACGGGGATTACTTCCGGGTCGCCGGCGCGCACGCTATGCGGTCCTGATGGCGGCGCGCAGATGGGCGATATCGTTGAGGCCGATCAGCAACCTGCGCCCGTTGTTGAACCGAACGACGGAGAGCGACGTGTTGCCGGCCGGAAAGAAGAAGTCGTCTCGGAGCCCCAGCAGATCGGCGAGATAGGCGTTGATCGCGCCGGCGTGGCTCACCACGATCACGCGCTCGCCCGGATGGCGTCCCACGATGTCGGCTACGGCCGCGCGCATACGCGACCGCACCTCTTGCGAGGGCTCGGTTCCGGGAATGCTGCCCCACCCGCCGTCGCGCAGCGCGATCTGCGCCAAGCGATCGAGGCGTTCGCGAACGGCGGCCGCCAGCGCCGCGTCGCGTGCCTCGAGTGGGCGATCGAATTCGCCGATGTGCACTTCGCGCAAGCGTTCGTCGGTGCCGAAGGGGGACGCGATCGTGCGCTCGATATAGCGCGCCGTTTCGAGCGTTCGGCGTGCCGGGCTCGCGACGATGGCGGCGATGCGCTCCGTGGCTAAACGCTCGGCGAGCGCGGCCGCCTGCAGGTGCCCCACGGGGCTGAGCGGCGCGTCGCGATAGGTTGCATCGATCCCCGCGTCGCCGTCCTGGGGTTTGGCGTCGGCGTGACGCACGAAGCAGAGTTCGGTCGCGCCGCCCTCGAGCGAAAACTCATACATGCGCGGTATCGTACTTTGCCAGTTCCGCTTTTGCAATCGCGGCCAGATGCACTTCGTCCGGGCCGTCGGCGATGCGCAACGAGCGGGCCGCGATCCAAGCATGGGAGAGGCCCGTTTCGTCGAGGAGTCCCTCGGCGCCGAACGCCTGTATCGCGCGGTCGATCACGCGCTGCGCGGCGTTCGGTGCGGCGACCTTGGCCATCGCGATCGCGGCCGCCGCGCGCTTGTTGCCTTCGCGGTCCAAACGGTCGGCCGCATCGTAGGTAAGCAATCGCGCTTGGTCGATATCGATGCGCGAGCGCGCGATCCACTCTCGCACGACCCCTTGCTCCGCCAGCGCCTTCCCGAAAGCGACGCGCGAACGTACGCGGCGCACCATCATCGCGAGAACGCGTTCGCTCATGCCGAGCAGACGCAAGCAGTGGTGCAGGCGCCCAGGCCCTAAGCGTCCCTGAGCGATTTCGAAGCCGCGGCCTTCGCCCAAGATCACGTTCTCTAGCGGAACGCGCACGTTGTCGAATGCGATTTCGCAATGGCCGAAGGGCGCGTCGTCGTAGCCGAAGATGGAGAGGTGACGTACGATGCGCACGCCCGGCGTATCGATCGGGACCAGCACCATC
>DAHUXY010000042.1 GCA_027315505.1 Vulcanimicrobiota bacterium
CGGCCGTAGTAGACGTGAGCGATATTTTTGCCGCCGTCGGAGAGGTTGATGCCGATGCGCGGCTCGAGCATATATCCACCGGTGTAGCCGGTGGAGTGATCGTAACGCAGGCCGTAATTGATGGCCAAATTGCGATTGGGCTGCCACTGGTCTTGCGCGTAAATCCCGATTTGCGCGCCTGCCTGATGCTGCCCGGTCGTGAAGGCGTAGTATCCGGGAGCGGGCGGTGCGGGCAACGGCGCGGTGGGCGCGAGCGTGCATGCGGGGTCGTAGCATCCGAAGGTTTGCGATGCGCTAAAAAACTCGCGGCTTGCATCTAAGCCCACTTTGAATGCGTGGTGCTTCGTGGCGCGAAAATCGGAGATGCGAATGCCCCCGTAGTTTGCCCGGCGATCTTGCCGGAGCCCAATTTGGTTTGCGTAGAGCGGCGCCGATGGAGAAGTTGGATCGCCATACGCCGAGTTCGGAGCCATCGTTTGCACGTCGTTTGCCAAATTGCCCGCATAGGCGATGCGGGTGTACCGTACCCAGGGAATCACTTGAAAGATCCCATTCCCGTCTTTGGATGTGGTCGTGAAATTGACGTTAAAGAAGCGATCGTACTCGCGCTGCACATCGTCGGTCCCGGCGGGGCTAAAGACCGGATCGATGGGACTGTTCGGATCGGTATTGATTGGAATCTGAAACTGCCCCAACTGATTCGATGCGTCGAACGATAGGGTGCTGCGGGGGCTGAGTTGCGTGAGGAAGCGCACGAACTGATCCGCATTCGACGAGCCGTCGTGGATAGGCGAGTACGTTGGAGCATCGATGCCGCGGTTGCTGCGCTGCGCGTTCGTGCTCACAAACAGCTCGCTGTTCTTGAAACGTATCAAGTCGCTCAGACTGCCGGAGGCGGCGCCGAAACTTCCGCCGCCGATGCTGAGATGCGCGTAGCTTCCGGGAGCGACGTCCGAGAGCCGCGTGGTGACGATGTTGATGACCGCGCCGGCGCGGCTACCACCATATTCCGCAGGCATCGCGCCGGTGGAAATTTCGAGCGAATCGATGATGCGCGGATCGACGATCTCGCCGAAGTTGGAACTGGTCGCCAGCGGAAGGGGTGCTCCATCGATTTCATACGTTACGCCGTGGAAGCCGTGTGCGACCGGCTCGTTGTACGAAAAGCGCACGATGCCCGGAACCGTCTCGATGAGGCGATTGAGGTTATCGCGATTGGGCGAGTTCGCGATTTGCTGCTTGGTGATGACGTTCACGGAGACGGGCGTTCCGCTCGCTCCCGCGTGCGCCGCAACGACCGTGCGGCCGATGATTGCGAGCCTATCCAGCGGCACGTCGATCGTGGCTACCGAGTCGCTCGTAATATCGAGATCGAGGGTCGGATTATCGGAACCGCCGGCGCGAACCGTGAGGTGATAATGCCCGAACGGTACGCGGGAAAAGTGGTACGCGCCGTTCGAGCTCGTGGTGGTGGTCAAGGACGAGCCGCCGCCGGTCAGCGTAACGGTCGCCCCCGCTTGCGGCTTGCCCGCCAGGGTGACGACACCGCGAATGAGGCCGGTTGTGGCGGCGAGCGCGGTTGCGGTACAGGTAAGCAAACAGACGGCGACAAGCGCCGCCGCGCAGAGACGTGACATGGGTTCTCCTCAGATGCTCGGTAGGGGGAGTTAGGCGGCGAGCATCGAGCCCGGAGGAGGGCGGGCGAAACGCCGTCGCGCCAGGCGAAAGCGCTGCGGGAGCGGGCGCGTGCCGGTACGGGGCGTCCACCATAGGATGTGAGGAGCGAACGTGGCCGCAGCGATCGCGACCGCGATCCTCGCCAGCGCTCGCAGCGCGCCGGCCGTGATGTTGCGTATCAGGAGCGCGACCCCAACGACCGCAGCCAGCACGATTGCGGTGGACGCGTCGGCATGCGCGGGTTCGAGCGATTCACCCAGAGCGAACCACCCCAGCGATACCACCGCCAGCAGCGAACGGCTTGGTACGAGCGACGATAGGCGCGTCGCAAGAATGCTGCCCTGGAGGCAATTGCCAACCCCGGAGCATGCCAGCATAATAGCTCGCACGGCGAAGCCGAGAATGGCTGCGGCCGCGAGCCCCACCAGCAGCAGGTGGAAGGCGCCTCCCTCGGCATGACTCGTGCCGTAACTCACCGTGTGGGCCAGGAGCGAAACGAGCAAGCCGAGCGCGAGCGCGCCGGGTAATCCCCGAAGATTCACGCGATGCATCCCTTCGCGTAAGGGAGCGGCCCCTCCGTCAGGTTAGATCCCCGGGGGAGCGAGAACGATATCGAGGGAGACCGTGACGGGGTTGCCGATGACCGGATCCAGGCGGACCACGTGCATGCCGAACGCGTGCCGGTCGATCGTGCCGGTGGCGTGGTAGATCGGTTGCTCCGCGCTGCCCGTAACCGAGACCTCGAGATGTTCCGGCCGGCTTACCCCGTGAATCGTTAGCACTCCGTCCATGCCGAACCCCGTCGCGGTGCGCGAGATCGCCGTGCTCGCGAAGGTCCAATGGGGGTATCGTGCGACGTCGAACCAATCCGCGCCACGAAGCGCCGCATCGCGATCCCGATCGCCGGTGGAGATCCCGCTCGGATCGAGCGTGGCGGTAACCGACTCCGGCACGTGCGTCCCCGGCGCGAGCGTTACGCGCCCGTTGATGATCGGGACGCTACCCACGACGTTGCTCACGAAAATGTGCTGCACCGAGAAGGTCGCGGTGGAATGCGCGGGGTCGATCGCGCGAGAGACGGGCGGCGCCGCCGCGATCAGCGCGATCGCGCCGGCAGTGAGGAAAGCGTGCAGAAGAGTGCGCATCTCAGTATCCGATCGTGAATTGGGCGTTCATGGTATGCGTCGTGAGCGGTGTGCGCGCGATCACGTCCTCGATGGTGAAACGCGCGTTTTCCATCGGAGAGAACCCGAGCAGGATGACGCCGTCCCGCGCGAGTCCCGCGGGGTCGCTCGTTCCTTCGTATCGGGCGAGAGCGAAGAAGCGGCGGTTAAAAGCGTAGCGCAGTTGCGTGAATCCGCCGCCCGAGCGGTAGCCCGCGCCCGCGATGCTGGAGTCCCAACCGGTCTGCAGCAGTGATTCGCTGGTCCATTTGCCCTTGGCAAACACCACCGCATAGCCCGTTCGCTGGAAGCGGTTGACGAACGAGAGCGCATCGGGCCGCTCGCCGCCGTAGCGGTATGCGCTGAGGGTCACCGGGCCCGCGGCGGCTTGAAGATACGTCATCACGTCGGTGCCGATGGTTTGCAGGCCGCTCTGACGGTCGTGCCCGGGGCCTGCGAAGATTTGCGCGCTCAAGCCGCGGAGCGTGTCGCCGACGGTGAGCTTCGCGCCGATCTTCGGGTCGAAAAATGCGAACGGATTATCGCCGGCGGTTTGGTCGAAGACCGTATAATGCTGCGCCGTTTCGCGGAAGGTTTCCGGATCGACCGGTAGCGGAAGTGTGAACGACCCGGCCTGGACGTACACCGGAATGCGCGCGTTCCACGGATCGAGCCGATCGTTCACCCAAGCGTCGCGGAGCAAACCGTGCATGCCGCCGTCAACGGCATACTGCTCGACGAAGTAGCTTGCCCGCGAGCCGATCGCCCCGGCGGTGAAGATCTCGACCTCGTCGACGATGGCCTTCGGCAGCCCCTGTCCATCATTGCCGCTGCCCTGACGCATGCTGGATGCTACGAGGTTCACCTTAACCGCGATCGGCGTGGCCGGCCCCGGCGCAACCCCGGGGATGCGGTCGCCCGAGGCCAAGAAGTGGGCGCCGAAGTCGTTGAGGTGCGGAACGACGGTGTGGCACTTCTCGCACGTCACGCCGTACTGATGCGCGAAGAGCGCGATGCCCAAAAGCATTCCAATGAGGTTCACCGACCTACAGTATTAGGTTCGCCTAACATTGTCAATGTCCGATGCAACCGCCTCGTGCCCGGGTCGATCATGCGGGGCATGAATATGCGTAGTTTTCGGGTTTCGTCGCCCACTTCCGGGAAGGTCGAATTAGCGGAGGTTCCGGTGCCCTCGCCGGGCGCGGGGGCGGTTCG
>DAHUXY010000137.1 GCA_027315505.1 Vulcanimicrobiota bacterium
CGGGCGCGCGTACGAAAGCGCCGGCGCCGATGCGATCAGCGTATTGACCGAGCGCGACCATTTTTTGGGCGACCTGCATTTTTTGCAAGACCTCCGCGACGCCACGACGCTACCGCTGTTGCGTAAAGATTTTCTGAGCGCTCCTTACGAGGTCGCGCAATCGGCGGCATACGGAGCGGACTGCATTCTCTTGATCGTCGCGGGCCTCGACGATGCGAGCATCGCAGCGTGCCTGGATGAGGCGCGGCTCTTCGGCCTGGACGTCTTGGTGGAGGTGCACTCCGAAGACGAACTCGAACGTGCCGTCGGCATCGGAGCGACGCTGATCGGCGTCAACAACCGCAATCTGCGAACCATGACGACCAATCTCGCCGTTAGCGAGTGCATCCTTCCGCTCGTGCCGCCGGAGATTTTTGCGATTAGCGAGAGCGGGATGAGCGGCCCCCGCGACGTCGCGCGACTCACGCGCGCGGGCGCGCGCGGCGTGCTGGTCGGAGAGTCGCTGATGCGCTCCGAGGATCCGGCGGAGCAGATCGTGGCGATGAAGGCATGCACGCGCGCGTAAAATTCTGCGGTATGACCGGCGTTGAGGACGTGGCGTCGGCCGGACGTAGCGGCGCCTCGCATTTCGGGATGATCTTCGCTCCGTCGGAGCGACGCATCGCATGGAGCGCCGCGGAGGCGATCGCTCGCGAACTCTCGCCCGAGACGCCGATTCCGGTCGCGGTCTTTGTGGACCCAAGCCGTGAGGAGGTGGATCGCGTCCTCGAGTTATTCCCGCAAGCGATGCTGCAATTCTGCGGAAACGAGAGCCCGGACTGGATCGCGCCATACGCGCGGCGCGCGCTAAAGGTTATCCACGTCGGCGCTAGCGACGGAACCGCTTCGCTGCGCGAGCGCTGCAACCGATACGACGAGGCGACCGTTATGTTCGATACGGGGAGCACGGGGCTCGCGGGCGGCAGCGGCACGGCTTTTGCATGGGAGCTCGTCGAGCCGATCGCGCGAGAGCGGCCGGTGTGGATTGCCGGCGGCCTGCGCGTTCAAAACGTCGCCGCCTGTATTGCGGCGGTTCGTCCGTTCGGTGTCGACGCGCGCAGCGGCATCGAAACGGATGGGCGTAAGGACTTCGAAAAAATGCGCGCGTTCGTCACGGCCGTTACGGGATAGCGATGCAACCTGATTCACGTGGTTACTTTGGTGCTTTCGGCGGACGCTTCGTGCCGGAAGTGTTGGTGGGAGCGCTGGAGGCATTGGAGCAGGCGCTCGCCGTGGCCGTTGCCGACCCGTCGTTTTGGAGCGAATACCACGCCCTCTTACGCGATTTCGTCGGCCGCCCATCGGCCTTGTACCGGGCGGAGCGTTACGCGCGGGACCGCTCCGACGCACCGTTCGTCGTCAAGCGTGAAGACACCAATCACACCGGTGCCCACAAAATCAACAATACCGTCGGCCAAGCGCTGCTCGCGCGCCGCATGGGGAAGAAGCGTCTGATCGCCGAGACCGGCGCCGGGCAACACGGCGTAGCCACCGCTACGGTCGGCGCGAAGCTGGGATTTCCGGTTGACGTCTACATGGGCGCGCTCGATATCGAACGTCAGGCGCTCAACGTCTACATCATGAAGCTCTTGGGCGCGACCGTGCATCCGGTGACGGGCGGGACGCAGACCCTCAAAGACGCGACCAACGAAGCGTTTCGCGTTTGGGCGTCGGAAGTGGACGAGACGTTCTACGTGATCGGCAGCGTCGTGGGCGCACACCCGTATCCATACATGGTGCGCGAATTCCAGCGAGTGATCGGCGACGAAACGCGGGCTCAGTGTTTGGAGCGGTTCGGCCGCCTGCCGAGCGACGTGATCGCATGCGTGGGCGGCGGCAGTAACGCGATCGGCATGTTCGCCGCGTTCCTCGAGGACCCGAGCGTTCGCCTCTGGGGCGTCGAAGCGGCCGGCGAGGGGATCGCCTCGGGGCGGACGGCGGCCGCGCTCGGCGCCGGGAGCGTCGGTATCTTGCACGGCTCGCGGTCGTATCTGTTGCAGACCGAGCGCGGGCAAGTTCAAGACACGCATTCGATCAGCGCCGGGTTGGATTATCCGGGCGTCGGCCCGGAGCACGCCTTTCTCAAAGATTCAGGGCGGGCCACGTACGTGCCGGTTACCGACGATGAAGCGTTGGAAGCGTTCCACGGGTTCGCTCGGAGCGAAGGCATCATTCCGGCTTTAGAGAGCGCGCACGCGTTGGCGTTCGCGCGGAAGCTTGCCGCCGAGCGCGGGAGCGACGATTTGATCGTGGTCAATCTCCGCGGCCGCGGCGATAAGGATATCGCGCAGGTTCGCGCGCACGAACGGGCGGCAGGTTGATGCTGGGAGAGATCTTCGATCGCGCGCGCCGGGAAGGCCGCTCGGCGCTTATTCCGTACGTCATGGCCGGCGATCCGGATATTGCGACGTGCGAGCGCGTGCTTCACGCTCTGGCGCGGGCCGGTGCGGACGCCGTCGAGTTGGGCGTTCCCTACGGGGACCCGCTCGCCGACGGGCCGACCGTCGCGGCTGCGGGCCAGCGTGCGCTCGCGCACGATATCGGCATCGCGGAGGTCCTCGCGCGGGTGCGCAGATATCGCGACGCCGGCGGCGTGCCGGTCGTGCTCTTCACGTACTTTAACCCCGTCTATCAATACGGCATCGAACGCTTCGCTCGCGATCTCGCGCTGGCCGGCGGGAGCGGCGCCATCGTTCCCGACATCGCGCTGGAGGAATCGGCCGAGTTGGCGGGCCTTCTCGCGCAGCACGGCATGGATATGCCGTTACTGGTCGCGCCGTCAACCACACGCGAACGCGCGCGCGTCATCGTGGCCCAAGCCACCGGATTCGTGTACGTGGTATCGCGCATGGGCGTTACCGGCGCCAATACGGCCCCGAACTTCGACCCGTTACGCGCGCAACTGGCGATGTTGCGCGGCCTTACCGCCACGCCGTTGGCCGTTGGATTCGGCGTCAGCGACCCCGCCCACGTGCGTGAGGTCGGCCCGTTAGCCGACGGCGTTATCGTCGGGAGCGCGCTGATCGATGCGTACCGCGGCGCAGAGGGGGAAGAAGCGGCGGAGCGAGCCGGACGCTTCATTGCGTCGTTGCGGGCGGCCTCGGTTCGGTAGCCCCGCGAGCGCGAGGCGCTAGAGCGGCGTTGGTTCTTCGCGCAGTTGCAGAGACATGAGGATCGTGTCCCAGACTTGGCCATCCTGGCGCGTGACGTCGCGTTCGAATCGTTCGACTTCGACGAATCCTTTGCGTTGGTAGAGAGCGCGCGCGCGGGTGTTATGCGGAAAAACCAACAAGTGGATCGCGGGCAACCCGCGTTCGGTCGCCCACACGATGCAGGCGTCCATCAACGCCGCGCCGACACGTTGCCCGCGATAGGACGCATCGACGAGCATGCCCAGCGTCGGCCCGAACTCTTCGTGCTCGTTCACGGCAAGCATACCGACGATGCGTTCGCCGTCGCACGCGACGAAGAGCGGCCGATTCGCATCGGCGAGATTGTGGAGCCAGCGTTCGCGATACCGGTCTCGGTCGAAGCCGGGCTCGGTGCCGATCCACAGGCGCTCGGCGGCAACCGATTCGAAGAGCCGCAGGACCGGTTCGAAATCGGCGGCCCGGCCGCGGCGAATGCTTAGAGCCCGCATCGCTGTGGAAGCGCGGCTTTCTCTAGACGGATGCCGGTATGGTTCCCAATCCGAAACGCTTGTCGGCATCGTCGCTGATGAATCTGCCGATCGCGAGCGACGACGTCGCCGCCGGTGAAGGGGCATTGCGAACGTGCACGACGCCTTCGTCGCCTTCGAAAACGAAATCGTCAACCTGCGTGCCGTCGGCCATCATGGCTTGCGCCCGGACGCCTGACGGGCCCGGGAGCGTATCTTCAACCTTCAAGTCGGGAATGTAGCGCTGCAGCGCTTTCACGTACGCGCTCCGCAGTAAATCGCGGTACATCTCGCCCATGCCGGTCGAGAAATACTTCGACGCGAGCTTGATGAAGCCGGGGTAGGTAAGCGTCTCGAGCAGATCGCCGGGGTTGATGGTGGTGAACGTATAGCCTTCGCGCGCGAACGCGAGGACGGCGTTGGGGCCGAGCCAGATATCGCCGTTCATGCGCGGGGTAAAATGGACGCCCAAGAACGGGAAGCTCGGATCGGGCACCGGATAGATGTTGCCCCTCACCAAATCTCGCTTATCGGGTTTGAGGATCAGGTAGTCGCCGCGGAAGGGCACGATCTTCGGATCGCTGCCGCCGCCGGTCATGCGCGCGAGCCGGTCCGATTGCAGGCCGCCGCACGTAATGACGTACTTCGCTTGGTAATCGCCCTGGTTCGTATCGAGAACGGCCACGCCGCCCTTGCGCGAAATGCCTTTCACCTCGCAACCGGTGTAGATCTCGCCTCCGGCTGCCTTGATATCCTCACCGTAGCTCCGCGCGACCACGCCGTAGTCGACGATGCCCGTCACCGGCGAGAAGATCGCTTTGATGCCGCGGCAATGCGGCTCGCGCTCGCTGATGCCCTTCGCGTCGACCATCTCGAGATTCTCGATCCCGTTCTGGATGCCGCGTTGATAGAGGTCGTCGAGCAGCGGGAGCTCCCGCTCCTCGGTGGCGACGATGAGCTTGCCCACGCCCTTCCACGGAATCGACTTGGCGTCGCAGTACTCCCAGAGCGAGCGGCGACCCTCGACGCAGAGTTTGGCCTTCAGGGACCCCGGCTTGTAGTAAATGCCGGAATGGATGACCCCGCTGTTGTGCCCGGTCTGATGCTTGGCGAGAATCTCTTCCTTCTCGAGCACCACCAGTTTGAGGTGGGGGTGGCGCAAAAGGAGCTCGCGCCCGGTCGCTAGGCCAACGATGCCACCGCCGACGATCGCAATATCGTACGTCATATCAACGACGATTCTCGCACCTGCGCGATGGGCCCGCTAGCGGAATAGTGGCAGGCCCGCTTGGCCGCGGTAGGGCAGAATGGAACCTGCAGGCCGGGTTGAAGACTCTCCTGTCCCTCTGGATGCTTTGTAAGGATAACCTATCGTGACGACCACGCTCGAACGCATCGCCCCTTTTCAGAATGAAGTCATTAAGTCGTTTACCGATCCTGCGGATATCGCGGCCATGCGTGCCGCGCTCGCGACGGTCAAGGCGACCTTCGGCAAAGAGTATCCCCTGGTAATCGACGGCAAGCGCATCGAAACCGAGAAGAAGATCCGTTCGCTCAATCCGGCCGACCCGAGCCAGGTCGTGGGCATCGTGAGCTCGGCTTCTAAGGAGCAGGCCTTGCAGGCGGTCGATGCCGCCGCGCGCGCCTTCGAGAGCTGGAAGCGTCTCCCGGCGCACGAGCGCGCCGGGTACATCTTCAAGGCCGCCGCGCTGATGCGCGAGCGCCGTTTCGAATACGATGCGTTGCTGGTATACGAAGTGGGCAAGAGCTGGCCCGAGGCCGATGGAGATATCGCCGAGGCGATCGACTTTTTGGAGTTTTACGCGCGCGAAGCCCTGCGCTACGCGCAGCCGCAGCCGATCGTCCCGGTTCCCGGCGAGCAGAACGAGATGGTGTACATCCCGCTCGGCGTCGGCGCGGTGATCCCACCCTGGAACTTCGCCGGCGCCATCATGGCCGGAATGACGGCTGCGGCCATTGTCGCCGGCAACACCGTCGTGCTCAAGCCTTCGAGCGATTCCGCCGTCGTCGCCGCGTGGTTTGTCGACTTGCTTACCGAAGCGGGCGTGCCGAACGGCGTCGTCAACTTTATCCCGGGTTCGGGTAGCGAGATCGGCGATCTCGTTGTCGCGCATCCCCAGATTCGCTTCATTTCGTTCACCGGCTCCAAAGAAGTGGGGCTCCATATCAACGAGCTCGCGGCTAAACCGCAACCGGGGCAGAAGTGGATCAAGCGCGTCGTCGCAGAGATGGGCGGTAAGGATTCGATCGTCGTCGCTGCCGATGCCGATATCGACGCCGCGGTAGAAGGCGTCGTGATTTCGGCCTTTGGTTTTCAGGGGCAGAAGTGCTCGGCCTGTTCGCGCGCGATCGTGGATGCGGCGATCTACGACGATTTCGTCGAACGTGTCCGCGCCCGCGTTGCGAAGATCGCCGTCGGCGACCCGACCGATAACGGCAACTACATGGGCCCCGTGGTCAACGCGGGGGCGTTGAAATCGATCTCGGAGTATATCGAGATCGGCAAGCGTGAGGGGCGGCTGGTTTCCGGCGGGAAGCGGATCGGCGAGACCGGATACTTCCTAGAGCCCACGGTGATCGCCGATATCGCCCCCGATGCGCGCATCTCGCAAGAGGAGATTTTCGGCCCGGTGCTTGCGAT
>DAHUXY010000139.1 GCA_027315505.1 Vulcanimicrobiota bacterium
GCGCCGACGATGCGCGTCCAAGCGCAGCCCGCGCTAGGCGAATCGACGGCGGGCAATGCGATTTCGATCGCGCGGACGTTCCCAAGCGATGCGCCCGCTTACGAGCCGCCGCCGTTGCCCGAAGCGCCCAAGCCCTACACGGCCCCGGTTGCCGTTACGGCCGAGGCGCCTCCGCGCGCGCTCGCAGAAGTCATCGAACGCCAAGCCCTGCCGACGGCCGCGCCGGAGCCCGCAACCGCACCGGTAACGGCTCCCGCGCCGAGCGCAGCCGAAGAACCGCCGCTTACCTCGCCGGTTTTGTACGTCGATTTCACCGCCGAACGGCTGGTGCATACCATCAAGATGCTCGAACGCAGCGATGTAGGCGGCCTCGTGCAGCATCTCTTTGCGTTACGCATGCTGTTTCCCGAAAACGTGATCGGCGGTTCGCCGCAGCTCGGCGCCACGTTCAGCAGCGCGAGCCGCGCGTTGCGCGCGCCGATGGAACGCCTGTTCGTGCGGTTGCGCATGCCGCGCCTCGCGGTGACGGGCAAAGATTTGGAAGACCGCGATAGCCGTGTTGCGATGCGGACCATCGTGGATGCGCTCACCACGGCGCCGACGGGACGTTTGCTCCCGCCACCGGACGGCACCGTGCGCGTGGAAGGCCCCGTCGATGCCGATCTCGTGCGCGCGCTCGTGCCCGATTTGGAAAACGCGCCGCTGGGCGCGGTTGCGCCGTGGCTTGCGAACGCGCACATGCTCGGCGGCACGATCTATCACGACGGCAGAGGGTCGGATGCGCTCGTGGCCTATCGCGGCGAAATGCAAAGCGTGCTCAGCGTGCTTTCCGAACTGCCGATGGAAGAGTTCCATCGCGTGCTTACCAGCAGCGTCAATCGCTCGCTCGACGACGCGTTCGCCGGCGTGCTCGACGCATTGCGCAACGCCGCGCACGTCGCAAGCGAATAGCGCCCGCCCATGGCGGGATCGCCGTACCTGGTTTTAGTGCTTCTCCTCGCGACCGGCGCCGCGCTGTACGGCCTAGGCACGCTGCTCGTGCGCTCGGCGAATAGGGAGCCGCCGGCCGAGCCGGGGGCGCAACCGTGGACGGCCGCCATAGCCGGCACCGACGACGCTCTCGACAGCGCGACCCGCATCGACATGATCGAACGCCTCGCGCTCGTCGGAGAACCGTGGTGTATCGCCGCAATCAAGGCCGCTGCAGAAACCGACGACGACGCGCCGGTACGCGATGCGGCCGCTCGGGTATTACGGGCGTTGCGCTAAGAGAATCGCGCGCATCGAGGCGTCGTGTCTGCCCACGCTGCTCCCAAGCGCGCAGGCCCCGATCTGCGCGAACGCCAGCCCGCGCACGTAACCCGCGACTCGCGGGTACAAGCCGTTCATACCAAGCGTAAGCTCTGCCACTCGGGTTCGGCCAATGCGCATCGCGGCATCGGATTCTTCGCTGCTAGAATTGGGATGCGCGATACGGCATTTCGCGACATGGACGTCCCCGACAACGTTGCAAGAATAAGGGACTGGTTCGGCCGACCCGTCGGCCGCCGGCGCCCGTAAGAATCGATGAAGGGGGACTCAATGCTCGGATCCGCTGCCACGTTCGCCCTCATAATGCTGGGCCTGCCGCTGGCGGCGGCGACGCCGGCGCCCGTGCAGGCCCCGGTGGCTTCCGCAGTGCCGCTCGCTGCCCAACCGAGCGTGCCGAGCCCGGCTCCCCCGGTCACGCCGCCGGCTGTGGCTCCCGTGCCTCTGGCTAGTCCGACGGCGGCTCCGAGCCCCAGCCCGGCAGCATCGGAGAGCCCTCTGCCCAGCGCGCCACCTTCGCCGGCTCCGGCCGCGACGCCCATCGCCTCGCCCGCGCCGCTGATGCTGCCGCCGGATGCCGCACCGCAAATCGTGGACGTGCATTTGAATCAAAACATCATTCATTCCGGCGACATGATTTCCGGTACGGTGACGACATCCACCAATGTGGCAAGCGTCGAGGTACGCATTGCGAGCTACTCGGTAAACGTTCCCCGCACGGACTTCGGCCAGTTCACGCTAAGCTATCAGGCCCCGCACATTCCATGGTTTGCACGCGGCAACTACACCGCGCGCGTGATCGCACGCAATACCGCCGGCGTTGCGACGGAGCGAGATATTCCCATCGTACTCCAGTAATTTCTCCACCGAGCTACCCGCGGACGTCGACGACGCGCAGGCCCGAAAAAGCTCGCCGATAGAAGGCCTTAGTGCGCGTTTTTCACGCGGAAGTATTTCACCATGATTTCGCGCGCGATCGGCGCGGCGACTTCGGAGCCGTAGCCGCCGCTCCGGTCCACGAAGACGGCGATCGCGATTTTCGGATGCTTCGTCGGTGCCCATGCAACGAACCACGTCGTGTTCGCTCCGCTGCCCCCGACGCCGGTCTCGGCGGTGCCGGTTTTGCCGGAATACGGCAAGCCCGGTATCGCTTCGCCGTATGCGGTGCCGCCGGGATCCGTTACTTTCGCCATCCCGAGGCGCACGTAACGGAGCGCTTCTTGGGTTGCGGGCACGCGGCGAATAATCTGCGGGTAGATCGTTTTGATGAGTTTGCCGTCGGGGCTGCGAATCTCGTGCACGATCTCCGGTTTGTAGAGCGTGCCGCCGTTGATGACCGTCGATGCGACGTTCACCATCTGCAATGGCGTGGCTTGCATGGCGCCTTGCCCGATGCCCAAGAAACACGCATCGGCCGGCTCCATCGGCACGCCCGCTACCTTGAGCGACCATGCATTCGTGGGCCAATTTCCGGCGCTCTCGCCCGGCAAATCGATGCCGCTCCTGTGGGCGAGCCCGAACGCAAGCGCCCATTTGCGCAAGCGCTTGTTACCGAGCCCGTACGCGAGGCGATAGAAATAGCCGTCGCTCGATGCGGCGAGCGCGGGCACGAACGTGGTGTTGCCCAAGCCGCCCGAAACGATGTCGCGCGCGATGTACCCGCCGCAATCCCACGCGCCGCTGTCGTACACCACTTGCGTCGGGCCGATCACGCCGTCGGTAATCGCGCCGGATCCCGTTACCATCTTAAACGTCGATCCCGTCGGCGTCGCCGCGGCGATCGCGCGATTGAACAGCGGCTCGCTCGGGTCGGTCAGGTAGTACTCGATCCGTTTGTAATCGTCGGCGGCAAAATCGTTCGGATTATATTCGGGAAAGCTCGCGAGCGCGAGAATGCCGCCGTTCCACGGGTCTTCCACCACGACCGCGCCCGAGAGCGGCCGGCCGTGGCCCCAACTCCTGATGCCGTCGGCCAGTGCTTTATCGACGATCGTCTGCAGACGCCAGTCGATGTTCGTTACGAGCGTATCGCCCGGCACCGCCGGCTTGGAGGGGAGCTTGATGCCGGGCACCACGTTTCCGGCCGCGTCCACCACCACTCGCTGCCCGCCCGGCGTTCCGCGTAAATACCGGTCGTAGGTGTACTCCAGGCCGTCTTTGCCGACAACGTCGTTCGGCGAATAGCCTTCGTTTTTAAGGCGTTTGTATTCGCCTTCGGTAATCTGCCCCACGTAGCCGAACACGTGCGCGCCAACCGAGCCGCGCGGGTAATCGCGGATCGGCTGCACTTCTAAATCGACGCCGGGCAGATCGCTCATCAGCTCCGAGATGCGCGCCACTTTGGCCACCGGCAGATCGGTCGCCAGCACCACCGGCCCATACGGTTCGTACGTCACCACTTGATCGAAGTTTTCGTAGTTCACGCCGCGATGGTGCAGCAGCCGGTATTCGAGCTTGCTCTGGGCGATGCCGAGCGTTTGCGAGAGCGTGTGCAGCACCGCGTGAATGTCGGTCACTTCCGAGGGAATCAACCCCACCACAAACGACGGGCGGCTGCGCACCATCACCTTACCGAAGCGGTCGTACATGATGCCGCGCGGAGCGGCAACGCGAATCAAGCGCACCTGGTTTGCCTGCGCGGCGGCGCGGTACACGGCGCCGTCGACGATTTGCACCTGCACAAGCCGAATCACCAGGGCCACGATCACGATGCACAGCACCGCGATAAAGGCTGCGAAGCGCGCCGGGGAGCGGCGCCATCCGCTGCGTCGCCGTTCGCGTCCGATCATGCGAGGCGCGTATCGAAGCGGCGCACGATCGACATCACCAGCGCCATCAACGCGACGTTCAAGATGGCTTGAAACACCGCTTCGTGGGCGTGCATCCAGCCGAGGCCGGATGGGTAGCCTTCCACTGCGCGCACGATCCAAAACACCAGCATATCCAGCAGCGTCGCGATGCCGGTGATGGCGCTCACGAGCGGTATCGAATCGGCAAAAAACCCGCGCGAAAGCATGCCGGCGATCACGGCCACCGCGGTGGTGGAGATCGTCCACGCACCGCCGGTTTGGCCCGCGGCGATATCGAGCAGGAGCCCCGCGATGAGCCCGTACGTGGCCGCGCGGCGGGTATCCACGCGAATGGCGTACCACACGACGGTCACCAGCACCAAGCTGGGTTCCGCGCCGCGAAACTGCACGTAGTGCATCACCGTCGTCTGCGCTACCAGGGCCACCGCGAGCCATGCCGCGGCAATCCACCAGCGTGGCCCGACAAACGGCGCGTCGTGCGCCTTACTTCGGGACAACGACAACGCGATCGAGGGCGCCTAGCGCGACGGCGGGTTTGAGCACGGCGGTTTGGTAGAGCGTCGCATCGCCGCGTTCGATCTGCGCGATCGTGCCGATCGGGATGCCCGCGCGGAACGAGCGTCCAGCGCCGGTCACCACCACGTCGCCGGCTTTGAGCACGGCGTCTTGTGGAATGAACTCCATCCGGACGCTCGAGACGTTGCCGCGCGCGATGCCCCACCAGCGCCCGTGCCGCACCACCGCCGGAATCCGGCTGGTATAATCGGTAATCAACACGACGGTGCTTGAGAACGGCGTAACCGAGGCGACGCGGCCGACGATGCCGTCGGTCGCCACCACGCCGTCGTCTTTATGCACGCCGGCATTCGAGCCGCGGTCGATCGTGATGGTGCGCTCTTCGTTTTCGGGCGGAAAGCCGATGACGCGCGCCGCGATGCCGTGGTAAAGATCGACGATCGGTTGTACGCTTACTTCGCTCGCGTACGCTGAGGCGAGTTCGTGCAAGCGCGCGTTCTCCTCCGTGAGCGCGCGATTCTGCGCGCGCAATGCCGCATTTTCTTTCGAGAGCTGCGGGAGCGAAATCACCGCGGTTGCCGCGCCGCTCACGCCGCCGGTTACGGCGCTGGTGGCGGCCTGGGCGAACGCGACCACCGACATGCCGACGGTCGCGACCGGGCTCGTGGTGCCGCTCCGCTGCGCATTAATCTGCACCAGCGCGAGTAGCGCCGCGACGATGATGATGCCGATGAGTGCGAAGAGCCTGCGCTCGTCCCGATACGTGAAGATGGCTGCCCCCGGAGCTGCGTCGTTATGTGACGCGGGTCTGGTTCGCGCTCGGGAACGCAAAACCCAACCGCCGCATCGTACGAACGAAGCGGCCGAGCGGAAAGCCCATCACGGTATAAAAATCGCCGTCGATCGACTCGACCAGCGAGGCGGCGCGCCCTTGGATGCCGTAGGCGCCGGCTTTGTCCATCGGCTCGCCGCTGGCGATATACGCCGCGATCTCCTCGGCTTGGAGCCGGTAGAAGCGCACGCGCGTCGTGGACGATTCCTCAAGCAGGCCGTCGGCTTCCGTGAGGGCATAGCCCGGGTGGGCGGCCGGGATGGCAATCGCATAGGCGGTGTGCACTCGATGCTCGCGGCCGGAGAGCGCCCCGAGCATGCGCGCGGCGTCCTGGGCGTCCCTCGGCTTGTTGAGCGCGACCCCGTTCAGATCGACGACGGTATCGGCCGCCACGATCACCTCGCCGTCCCCCGGCCGCGATTGCCCGGCCACGTCCAGCGCTTTGGCGCGGGCGTGGCGGATCGCGAGCTGGAGCGGCGTGATGCTCGGGTCGTCCGGCTCGTCGTAGCGGCTGGGGCGCACCTGAACCTCGAGCCCGAGCGAGGCGAGCAGCTCGAGCCGGCGCGGCGAGGCGCTGGCGAGAACGATCCGGCTAAGCACCGGCGCTTCCGGCGCCGTAGAGTTTCTGCGAAACGATGTACTGCCAGACGGGCTCGGGCACGAGGTAGCGTACGCTCTTGTTCTGCGAGAGCAGCGTGCGAATCAGCGTGGCCGATTCGGGCAACTCGGGCAGGTTTAGCGTCGCGATGCGCTCGCGCAGATTCTTGGGTACCGCCGCCAACACGCGCTGCAGCGCGTCCGGCCGCACGCCCATGCGCGGGGCGACCACGAAGCGTTCGAGCGATTCGAGCACCTCGTCGAAGCGCTCCCACGTGTTGTTCGCGAGCGAATCGGCGCCGATGATGAACGTAAACCGCGCGTCCGGATACTTCTCGCGCAGGCGCGGCAGCAGATCGGCCGTGTAGCCGGTCGCGTCTTTGCGCAGGTCGGTATCGTCGAGTTTGAAGGCGGGGTTGCTGGCGATCGCGCCCAGCACCATCGCGCAACGATGCTCCGGCCCGACTTGCGCGACGCTGCGATAGTGCTGATTGTTGGTGGGAACGAAGAGCACGCGATCGAGCCCTTCGAGGATGCGCGCCGATTCCGCAACGAAGAGATGCGCGTTGTGAATCGGGTCGAACGTTCCGCCGAAAATGCCCAGCTTCATGAATAGGTGAATTCGTACTCGGCGATACGAACGGTGTCCCCCTCGGCCGCGCCCATATCGCGCAGCTTTTTCTCGACACCCATCTTGGCAAGCACGTGTTCGAAGTGCGCGAGGCCCTCGTCCGAATCGAAATTCGTCATTGCAGCCAAGCGCTCGACGCGATCGCCCAACACCACGAAGGTGCCGTCGCCCTCTCGCCGGATCGTGAACGCGTCCTGCGGGCGTAGTTCGATCAGCGCGGGCGGCGGAACGACGATCTCCGGCATCGGCGCGTCTTTAATCGCCTGCCAAACCGCGTACACCAACTCGCGCACGCCTTCTTGCGTGGCCGAACTGATGCCTCGCGCGTCCGGAAAACGTTCGCGCACTTCGTGCAGGCGTTCTTGCGCGTCGGGCAGATCGAGTTTGCTCACCACCACCAGCGTCGGTTTTTCAACCAGCTTGGGATTCCACGCCGCGAGCTCGGCATCGATCGTGCTCTTATCGAGCAGCATCTCTTCGAGCGATTTCGCGCCGTCGAGCAGATGCACGAGTACGCGCGTGCGTTCGACGTGGCGTAAGAACTGGTCGCCCAGGCCCGCGCCTTCGTGCGCGCCTTCGATGAGGCCGGGCACGTCCACCATCACGAACGATTCTTCTTCGGCCACGCGCACGACGCCGAGCTGCGGCTCGAGGGTGGTAAACGGGTAGTCGGCAATCTTCGGGCGGGCTGCCGAAACCACCGAGAGCAGCGTCGATTTGCCCGCGTTGGGCACGCCGATCACGCCGCAGTCGGCGAGCAATTTCAGCTCCAGCCGCGCACCGTAGTGCTCGCCGGGCTCGCCCTTTTCGGCGAAATGCGGCGCCTGGCGCACGCTGGTGGCGAAATGCTGGTTGCCCAGGCCCCCGCGGCCGCCCTTGGCCAGCATCACGCGGTCGCCGGGTTTGGCCAGATCCACGAGAAACGTTTCGGCTTTGCCTTCGACGGTGCGATAGACGATGGTGCCCACCGGCACCAGCACCGTCAGGTCGTCGCCGCTGCGGCCCGATTTGTTCGAGGTACCGCCGTTCTTGCCCGATTCGGCGTTGAACGCGCGTTTGAAGCGAAACTCCACCAGGGTGGAGAGCTCGGGGCTGGCCTCGAGATAGATGCTGCCGCCGCGGCCGCCGTCGCCGCCCGCCGGGCCGCCGTTGGGCTCGTACTTTTCACGACGCCACGCGACGACGCCGTCTCCGCCGTTGCCGGCAGCGACCGTGATGGTGGCTTCGTCGATGAATTGCACGTTATCGTCTATCGTTCGTTAGAAAAACAAAGAGGGCCGACTACGGCCCTCTTTTAAAGGGTGGTGGGGACGAGCTTAGGCTGCGACGGGCCGCACGTTGATGTGCTGGCGATTGCGTCGCGTCGAAAACTCGACGGTTCCCTCGGCCAGCGCAAACAGCGTGTGGTCGCGTCCGATGCCGACGTTTTCGCCGGGATAGAACTTGGTGCCACGCTGGCGCACGAGGATATTACCGGCGATGACGCGCTCGCCGCCGAAGCGTTTGACGCCCAGGCGCTGCGCGTTGGAGTCGCGGCCGTTACGGGTGGAGCCGGCGCCTTTTTTGGAGGCGAACAGCTGAAGATCGAACAGGAACATAGCCGGGAGAGTATAGCGCACCCCACGCCCCGCCGTCAAACGATTTTGGAGGGCGGGCCAAGCTGCCTGCCGCCCGCAATGTGGGTTCCGCCCGCGCCCCGGGTAACATCGTACGGTAGCTAGCCTGAAAGGAATCTCCTATGTACCAGCTCCGCCCGATCGCCGTCGCGCTGCTTCTGCTCGCGCAGAGCGCGGTGGCTTCCGCCGCAACAACCTGCCCGGGGCCGGATCCCGCCATCGTTTCGGTCGCGGTCCAGAGCGTGGTCCGCGACGGCGGCCTCCATCGCTATCATCTCGCCGGCACGGTCGTCAATGCCGGGGGCGCGGCACAAGCCGGGAATACGCTGCAGTTCGTCGACATTTTCGAAAACGGCATCAAGCTCGACGAACGCGGCATTCCGCCGCTCAAAGTGGGCCAGTCCTACACCTTCACCTACATCTCGTCGCGGTCGCGCCAAGCCGGTAAAGGGACGACGAAGCTTGCGTTCCAGCTCGACGTACGCCATCCGTCCCCCACTAAGGCGCAAGATTGCAACCGCGCCAACGACCGCTACACGCTACGCTTCTAGCCCAAAGCACCGGCCAACGGCCGCGAATGCCCATCCGCGAAGCGGCTCCTTCTCCTCCGGTAGCGGAACGCTTAGGAGCCGCTCGCGTAAAACGAAGGGGTCGATCCGTCCGAGCTTCGTTACGCCGCGCAAGAACGCTTCATCTTGGGCTCGATTCGCTAGGAGTTTCGAAACCAAAAGATCGTGCAATTCGGGATAAACTGCGGTGACGCTGCGCGAATCATCGATCTGGAGCGCCCGTTCGATGCTGCGCGATTCCCACCCGGGTGGAAGTTTTGGTACGCGGTCGCGCACCATGTCGACGTAGATACCATGCTCCACATCGAATTCTGAATCCGCGCCGAGCCGTTCGTGCGCATAGTAGAACCAGCGCTCGTATTCTTCAAAAGGTAGCGGCACGATGTCGACTTCTCGCGACGCTTCGACGACAGCGATGGGCGGATCCGGGTGCGTCCCGTGCAGCGCTTGCGAACCAACGATCAGTACGCGCTGTGCGTTTAGGAGCGCGGCGAATGCAACGATCAGGCGATCGGCGTCTTGCGATTTCACGCGGTCGTTGACGGTGGCTCGGGCCGATAAAATGAATCCCGCTCCTGCTGCGAGACAAACGGGCGAAGCGTTGCGACCGATCGCATGTAGCGGCCGAACTCCGTTGCGTCGGTCATGGTGGCTTCGATCGCGCTTGGCCCTTCGGCGATAATCTCAAGCCATCTACGAAAATAGGAATAATCGCCGAGGCGTTCGCGAGCGCGCTCTACCCATATGCGAAATTGCGCGATGCGTTGCGCCGTGAGGCGCTTTGCAGCGAGCCGGCCGATCAAATATTGACGGTTCGCGATCTCGTCGTCACCGTACGGCTCCGAAACCATCGGCGGGGTGTGTGCCGCCTCGAGCGTGAGGCGCAGCCCGACCGCGC
>DAHUXY010000150.1 GCA_027315505.1 Vulcanimicrobiota bacterium
AGAGATCAGCCGCACGCTCCTGTTCGCGGCCTCCGGGTTGGGCCACTACGACTACGGCAACATGCTCTATCGCTATCCGATGGAGTTTTCGAACGATATCGTCGTCTATGCGGTGATTGCCGGCTGCATCTATATCGTCGCTCGCATCTCGCTGGCGCGCGCGGCCGAGTTGCGGGCCTCCGAGCTCCAGGCCGCGCTCGCGCAAGCCAAGCTCGAGAACCTGCGGCTCCAATTGCACCCGCACTTCCTGTTTAATACGCTCAACGCCATCTCTTCGGTCATGTACGAGGACGTCGGGAAGGCCGACGCCATGCTCGCGCGGCTGAGCGACTTTCTGCGCGTTATCCTCTCGTCGACCGACGCACCGGAGATTTCGCTCGAACGCGAACTGGAGATCGAGGGGCTCTACCTCGACATCATGAAGGCGCGTCTCGAAAACACGCTGCACCTAGACGTGCGCATCGGAACCGGAGCCGAGAACGCGCGCGTTCCCGCGCTCTTGCTGCAGCCCATCATCGAAAATGCGATCCGTCACGGCATGAGGGACGCCCGCACCGCGTTGGAGGTCACCATTGAGGCCGATCGCGTCGACGAGCGAACGCGGGTGCGCATTCGAGACAACGGAGTGGGCCCCGGCGCGCATCGCCGCGCGGGACACGGGCTCGCGAACGTCGCCTCTCGCCTCGCGCTGCTATTCGGCGATTCGTGCGAATGCAACATCGGCGCGCACGACGCCGGCGGCACGATCGTGACGCTCTCGTTCCCATACCGGCACGCGGACGCATGATTCGCGCCGTCATCGCCGACGACGAAGCCCCGGCGCGCCGCAAGCTGCAGCGCTTTCTGCGCGAGCAACGCGACGTCGTCGTGGTCGCCGAGGCGGCTAACGGAAACGAAGCCATCGAGCTCGCCAGGGAGCACCGCCCCGATCTCCTGCTGCTCGACGTACAGATGCCGGATATCGACGGTATCGAAGTCGCACTCGCGCTCGCGCGCGGCGAGCATATGCCGCACGTCGTCTTCGTCACCGCGTTCGATCACTACGCCGCGCGCGCGTTCGACGTGAGCGCCATCGATTATCTCTGCAAACCCTTCGACCGCGAGCGCTTCGACCGCATGATCGAGCGCGTTCGCGCCGCGCAACGGCGAAGCGAAGGGCCGGCCGATCAAGGCGAACTCAGTACCAAACTGGAGAACATGCGGCCACCGGGGACGCATCTCAAGCGGTTGCTCGTACCCGACGGCGACCGTTCGTTCTTTGTCGCCGTGAGCGACATCGCGCGCCTGGAGGCGGATCGGAACAACGTCATCGTGCACGCGCGGGCGGGATCCTATCCCATACGCGCCACGTTGGAGTCGCTCGAGGAGCGCCTGGATCCGCAGCAGTTCGTGCGCGTTCACCGCTCGCACATCGTCAACATCGACGCCATAAAAGAAGTGCAGCCGTGGTTCCACGGCGATCAGCAGATCGTCTTGCGCGACGGCTCGACGCTGCTCTGGTCGCGCCGTTTCGCCGCCCGTCGGCCGGATATCCTTACCTAAGTCCCGCTCGTCCCAACGGCGGGCCCGTTCGTCCGCGAACGATGGCAGCGGCACCCGATATCGCGTACATCTGGGATATGAGCAAACACCGTCTTCCGCTTCTTGCCGCGACCGTAGCCTTTGCCATACACCTGGCCGCAAATCCGCACTACGGCTTCTTTCGCGACGAGCTCTATTTTATTATCTGCGGCCGCCACCCGGCGTGGGGCTACGTCGACCAGCCCCCGCTCGTGCCGTTACTCGCCGCCGGGTCGCAACTCTTCGGCCACTCCCTCCTGCTTCTGCGCGCCGTTCCGGCGTTGTTTAGCGGAGCGAGCATCTACGTTACCTGTCTTCTCGTTGCGGAAATGGGCGGCGGCGCGTTCGCGCAGATCTTGGGCGCGCTCGTGGCATTTTTCTGCCCGGTGCTCATGAACTTTGGCATGAAGGTCTCCACCGACATGCCCGGCTTGGGGTTGTGGCCGCTAGCGGCGCTGTGGATATTGCGGCTCGCGCGCGGCGCCGCCCCGCGCCTTTGGCTGGCAGTCGGCGCAGCGTTAGGCGTCGCGTTCGAAAGCAAGTATAGCGGTCTGTTTTTCGCCGTCGCGATGCTGGCCGGATTGCTGCTGACGTCGCAGCGGCGCATTCTTCGCACGCCATGGTTCGCCGGCGGAGCCGCGCTCGCAATCGCCATCGCCACACCGAACGTGATGTGGCAAGCAGTTCACGGCTTCCCGATGTACGCGCTGCTCGAAAACGGCGCGCACGGAAAGAATCTAACGGTCGGCCCGCTGGTCTATCTGCTTCAGGAAATCCTCATCACGAATCTGTTTCTCGCCCCCGTCTGGATCGCCGGCCTCGTCTTCCTCTTTCGCACGCCAACGCTACGTTTCTTCGGCTACGCCTACGTCGTATTGATCGCGATGATGATCGTGCTCCACGGCAAGCATTACTATCCGGCCGACGTCTACCCGATCCCGATCGCGGCCGGTGCCGTGGCTATCGCCGGCTGGATAGAACGCCGCGTGGCGCTGCGCGTGGCCGTCGTGGCGTACGCCATCGCCGGCGGCCTCGCGTTCTTACCGTTCGCCCTGCCTATACTGCCCGAGACGCAGATGCTCGCCTATCAGAGCGCGCTTCTTCGCGCGCTGCATCTCCAGCCCAGCACGCTTGCCACCGAACGGCACCGGCAACAGCCGCAACTTCCCCCGGATTGGGCCGATATGCACGGATGGCCGCAACTAGCGTACGACGTCCGGCGCATCTACGATGCGCTGCCGCCGGCCACTCGCGCCCATACCGTCGTGATGGCGCAAGACTACGGGCAGGCGAGCGCCGTCGCGTTCTTCACCCCCGGCATTCCGGTGGCGAGCGGACACAATCAGTACTGGCTGTGGGGAGCGCGCGCCATTCGCGAGCACCGCCTCACCGGCAGGAACGTGATCGACATCGGCGGCGATTGCGGCCGGAACGAGCATCTCTTCGAGAGCGCCGAGCGCGTGGGGACGTTTAGCGCGCCGTACGTCATGCCGAGCGAGAACAACCTCGCGATCATGCTCTGCCGGCATCTGCGCGTACCGATCGCGCAGCTCTGGCCTCATCTGCAAGAGTACATCTAATGCCGGAAACACTCCACCAGGTGATCGTTCACGAGTCCCGTCGCCTGCATGAACGCATACATGATGGTCGGGCCGACAAAACGGAAGCCCCGTTTACGCAGATCCTTGCTTAGCGCCTCGGATTCGGCGGTTACCGCGGGAACCTGCGCCGGTTCGCGCCACTGCCGCCGGATCGGCGTGCCGCCGACGAAGCGCCACACGTACGTATCGAACGAACCGAACTCGTGCGCGACCTGCAGAAAGGCGCGGGCATTCTCGACCATCGAGGCCACCTTGGCGCGATTGCGAATGATCCCGGGATCGACGAGAATCTTTTCAACACGCGCGGGCGTAAAACGCGCAACGCCGGCCGGATCGAAGCCTGCAAACACCTCGCGATAGCGTTCGCGCTTGCGCAAGACGGTTTGCCAACTCAACCCGGCTTGCGCGCCTTCGAGCGTGAGAAACTCAAAGAACGTGCGATCGTCGTGGACGGGGACGCCCCACTCGGTATCGTGGTACGCGATCATCTCGCCGGTCGATGCCCAAGAGCAACGCTTCATTGTGGATCGATAACCTCCAAAAGCCGTGGATAGACGCGATCGGCAAGTTCCGGATGGCGCAGCGGCTCGATGATGTCGTGCGAAAACGGCAGATCGGTCAATTCGATCGCATGGACCCGGCCCTCCGCCTGCTGCCGCAGGCGAGCCGCCAAACGGCGAACCGCGCGGTTATTGATCGCCGCTTCCCGGGCGTTGATGACAAACGTCACTCGCCGCGCCAGCACCGGAGCCGCGGAAGCATCGCGCATGACTTGCCGCGCGAGCCGGTACGACTGCGCGACTGCGTGCGTGGCGAAACGCGGATACCCGTGCGCGGGGAGTTGCCTTTCGCGCGCAATCGGGTTCCACCAGCCGAACCGGTTGGGGACGCGTAACGCCAGTTCCATCATCGGGCTCATCCATCGATTCGGGATCCACGAGACACCCAGAAACGGCGCGATCGCGACCGCAGATTCGATCGCGACGTGCTGAGCGCTCCAAATCGCGAGCAGCCCGCCCAGCGAAAACCCCGCGACGGTCACGCGCTCTCCCAAATCTTGCGCGATGGCGAGGCTCTCGCTGGCGACTCGCTCCAGCCGTTGCTGGGTGAGTCCCGCAAGTGCCGCCGAGAGCCGGTTGCCGTGGCCGTGCCGGGGAAGCCTCGGCACCAGCACGTTGTGCCCGCGCGCGTGCAAATCGCGCGCGAACCGCGCGAACTGCGTCGGGCTCGCCGAGAGGCCGTGAAAGAGCACGAACGATCGCGGGCGACGCTCTCCGTGCACCAGCAGCGTGGTGCGCCCCGCCTCGCCGATACCCGCGTGGTCCCGCTCGAGGAAATGCTCCAGCCGTTCGAGGGCCGCTTGTGGCAGGTCGTTCATCGAGAGAGGTTCCGCATCCAGACGTCCGTAAGAACAGCGTTAAGTGTTCCTCGAACGTAAGCGCCCGCGCCCTTGCGTTCCTCCTCGATCGCAAACCATTCGGGGGCCCCGCTTCGTGGGGGGCGCGCAGCGGCGAAGCCGCGGAGCGCCTTTCAGACAATGGGGCCGCCAAAATCACATAGCGATTTTGGGGTAAACACACGTGGTGCTTTAGTGGTGACCGGTAATCATGGATCTCTCTTCAAATACAGCGCGAAATACAGCGCGCACGTTCATCGATCTGGACGAGCGTTACGGCGCGCACAACTATGCCCCCCTGGACTTGGTCGTGGAACGCGCCGAGGGCGTTTGGCTCTGGGACGTCGACGGTAAACGCTACCTCGATTGCATCAGCGCCTATTCGGCGGTAAACCAGGGACACTGCCACCCGCGCATTCTGGCCGCC
>DAHUXY010000154.1 GCA_027315505.1 Vulcanimicrobiota bacterium
AAATCCAACGCTGCTACGTTTTTTGGGCAAAACAAAGTTTTGAAGTTCACATCCTGTGAAGGCCCAAAAAATCGCAGCTTCCCCGACCGGACCTCACGCCACCCGGCACCCAGGGCCACAGCGTCAATGAGGAGGCGCGTAGCTATTTCGCCCCGACCGGTGTTTTCGGCTTGGGATTGACGATGTGAATCGCCTTACCGTGCGCCGCCTCCGCCGCGTCCATGATGCTTTCGGTTAGGGTCGGATGGGGATGGATCGAGAGCCCGATATCCTCGAGCGTCGCGCCCATCTCGAGCGCGATGACGCCTTCGCCGATCAGCGATTCGGCTTGCGGCGCGACGATGTGCATGCCCAGCAGCAAATCGGTTTTGGCGTCGCCGACGAGTTTGATCATGCCGTCGCTTTCATTCATCGTCCGCGCGCGGCCGCTCGCCGCGAGCGGGAACTTGCCGATGCGCACCTCGTAGCCTTTCGCCTTGGCTTCCTCTTCGGAGAGGCCGATGGTCGCGACTTCCGGATCGGTGTAAACGCAATTCGGAATCGCGATCGGATCGAATGCGGCCGACGTATCGCCTGCGATCACTTCGGCGGCGATGACGCCTTGCTTCATCGCGCGGTGCGCGAGGAGCGGCTGGCCGGTGACGTCGCCGATCGCAAAGATGCTCGGCACTTTCGTGCGGCACTGCTGATCGACGGCGATGAAGCCTTTATCGTCCACGGCCAGGCCGGCCGCTTGTAGATTGAGCGTATCGGTGACGGGGCGGCGTCCGACGGCGACGAGCACCATGTCGAATTCGCGCGTTTCGTCTTTGCCGTTCGTGCCTTCGCCGTTGAAGGTGGCTTTGACGATTTTGCCGCTCTTCTCGAGTTTACCGACCTTCGTGTCGAGCATGATTTCCACGCCTTGTTTCTTGAGGATGCGGCCGAGCGTCTTCGAGATTTCCAGATCGGTGCCGGTGAGCAATTGCGAGAGCGCTTCGATGACGAGCACCTTCGCGCCCAGGCGCGTGTAGACGGTGGCGAATTCCAGGCCGATCACGCCGCCGCCGATCACCAGCATGTTGTTGGGAATGCGCTTCATTTGCACGGCGTCGTCGGAATTCATGATGGACTCGCCGTCACGCGGCCAAGCCTTGACGTCGACCGGTGCCGAGCCGGTGGCGATCACGACGGTCTTCGCGGTGATGGTGTCCTCGCCGCCTTCTTTTTTCTTGAGCACGATTTGCGTTGGGCTCTTGAACGAGGCGTCGCCGTACGCGAACTGAACGTTGTTGGCCTTGAAGAGCGTCCTGACGCCGCCGACGTTGGACGTTACCACGTCGGTTTTAAATTTTGCAACGCCCTCGCGATCGACTTCCGCCTTGGGCACCTTTAACCCGATGGCGGCGGCGTGATCGATGTGGCGGATCACCTCGCCGACGTGAAGCAGCGCCTTCGTTGGAATGCAGCCCCAATTCAGGCAGACGCCGCCGATTTCGTCGCGATCGACGCAGATGACGGTCTTTCCTAATTGTCCTAGCCGGATCGCGGCGTGGTAGCCTCCCGGCCCGGCTCCAATGACGACCGCGTCAACCTGATGTTCTGCCACCGAAGTTCGCTCCTACATAGTTCGAAAGTGTGCGTGGGTGAGCGTTCACCTCCCACATCCTATCAGGCGAAGCCTGCCGTGGCTTCGACCAGAGTGGCTGGCGGGCTAGCAAGCTAGCTCTGCCGCGAGAGCTCCGAGGCGGCGATGTGCCCGAGCCGTTCCAGGTCGAGGGCTTGGGCTTGCGCGGCAGCCGCGTGCATCGCATCGGGCCCCAGGGCCGCCGCCAGGCGCTCTTCATCGGCGCGGATCTCCGTGCGCGTGAGGCCGATCGCCGGGATCCGCCGGTCGCGGCGCAGGCGGCGAGCCGCGAACGAGAGTGGCGCGGCCCGCTCGAACTCGCGTTGGAGTACAAGTAGCCGGACGACGCTTTCGATCGCTTGAACCAGATAGATCGGGTGCGGAGCGCCCTCGAGCAGACCGATGGCCGTGCCGAGCGATTCGGCCGCACCTTGGAGGTTGCCGTTGACGAGATTGGACCGTCCGATGATCTCGTGCTGCCAAGCCATCAACGACGGGCTCTGCGAGCGTTCGAAATACCGGATGGCGTTCTGCGCGCTGTTCCCCGCCTCGACGGGGTCGTGCAGAAAATACGTCGCCTCCGCAAGGTTGCCATAGGCCAGGCCGATCTGGGCGTCGGGGCCGGTCTCCAGCAAGATTTCCAGCGCCTCGAGGTATCGGCTGCGCGCTCCGATCGGGTCGCTGTGCCCTTCTAAGGCGATATTCCCTTGGTTCAAGAGTGCCGATCCGATGCCGGTGGGGTGTTCGATCGCGCGGTAGAGGGCGACGGCCGTTTCGACGTAGAGGCTGGCATCGTCGGTTTTGCCGACGTAGAGCGAGGCCACGGCAAGGGCGTTATAGGCCCGGGCCAAGCCCAGACGGTCCCCCAAAATCGTGAATGCGCTGATTGCCGTCGGCCCCAGCGCGAGCATGCGCTGGTAATCGGCGCCCGCATAAGCGACGCGCATGGCGGCATTCGAGAGCCGCGCATAGAGGGCTTGCGGAAGTTGCCCGGCCTGCTCCATCAGCCGCTCCATCCACACGGAGCCCTCGCGCAGGCGGCCGCCGCCGGCCCATATCGAGACGAGCGCGGTTGCGATGTCGAGTACGCTCGCGAGCCGATCGTGCGCGCGCTTGAGGGCCCAGGCCAGGGCGGCGCAGGCATCGTCGTACCGATCGTGCAGTTCTTGCATCGCCGCGCCGGGGGAGGGCGTGAGCAACTGGTCGTTGATGCGAAGAATCTGGGCGTTGACGTGGCGCGCGAAGCGCTCTTCGATCGCCGGCCGGTCGGAGCGAGCTCCCAACATGCGGGCCGCGATCGCATGCATCGGCGTGAGCATGGCGTATCGCTTCGAATCGGCGCGCACGAGCAACGAGCGATCGGCGAGCGTCGTCAGCGCCTGTGCGGTAGAAGGCACCTCGCCCTCGTCGAGCGCGACGATGTCGTCCGCATCGAAGACGCCCGCGAAGGCGCTAGCCAGGGCGAAGACCGCTTGCGCGCGCTCGTCGAGCGGAGCGAGGCTCCAATCGATCATTTTTCCGAGCGAGTGGTGCCGCGGATCGCTGGCGGCGCTGGAGCGAAAATGGTACGGGCGTAGGGTTTCCAACTCGCGCGCGAGTTCGAGGACGCTTAGCGAGGCAAGGCGCGCAGCCGCCAGATCGATCGCAACCGCCAGCCCGTCGAGCCGCTCGACGATGGCGGCCGCGACCGGCAGATCCTCGGGTGAGAGCTCGACGTTGGCGGCACGGGCCCGCTCGCGAAAGAACTCCGCCCCCGTGGCCGCGTCGAACGGGCCGACGTCCAGCACGCGCTCGTCGGGATAATCCAGGCGTCGTTGGCTGGTAGCCACAATCGCAACGTTGTGAACGCGCTGCAGCGACTCGATCAGCGCGCCGGCCTCGTCCGGCACGTGCTCGCAGTTATCGAGAACCAGAATCGAGCGCCGGGCGGCCATCTCGCGGTTGATGACGTCCAGCGGATCGAGCCCAACCTGCTCGCGTGCGCCGACCGCGGCGGCAACGGATCCGAAAACGGCCTCCGGGCCGACGCCGCTTAGCGGGACGAAGATTACGTCCCGAGCCCGATCGCGTTCGAAGCGTACGATCGCTTCGAATGCCAGGCGCGATTTTCCGACGCCGCCCGGCCCGACCAATGTCAAAGCTCCGCCGTACTCAAAGAGTGCGAACAGGCGCTTGAGCTCGTCGCCGCGACCGACGAATGGCACGCGCGTATCGACCGAAGTGAAATCGGACACTATGCGGTAAGATTCGCTGCCATACGGGAAGCGTTCCCGGTAGCGGCACCGAAAATGGATCGCCTCAATGGCGAAAATTGGATGGAGCGGCCTGCAGCCGGACCTCGACCGAGAGTCGATCGTGCCGCTATACCGTCAGCTCTACGAGCATTTGCGCGAGGCGATTCTGGCGGGAACCTTGCCGGAATCCACCAGGCTGCCCCCCGAGCGTTCGATGGCCGGGCAGTTGGGCGTCAACCGGAGTACGGTCGTCCACGCCTACCGCGAACTGGTTGCCGATGGATTGATCGAGCAACGAGTCGGATCCGGATCGCGCGTGGTGCCGCAGCTCCGCGGCGGCCAGCCCGAACGGGCGGCCGGTGTGCCCTGGTGGGTGACGCTGCCGCCGTGGAGGGTGGGAGAGTTCCCCAACATTCTGGGCGAGCTGGCCGCGAAGCAAGAGCCGGGACGCATATCGTTCGTACAAGGCGTCGCTCCCGACCAGCCGTCGCCCTTGGGCGAACTCGCGCAATCGTTCGAGCGGGTCGCGCGCGATCCGCGGTTCATCCTCTCGTACGGCGACTCGGAGGGCTACGAGCCGCTACGCGCGGCGATCGCTTCCCGGATGAACGCGCAGGGCGCATCGTCGATCGAACCCAGAAGCATCATCGTGCTGACGGGCTCGACCCAAGGTATCATGATCGTCGCGCAGAGCTTGGCCGAACCCGGCGACGAAATCATCGTCGAGTCTCCCTCGTATCCCGGTGCGCTGCAAATTTTCCAGATCTGCGGGTTGCGCGCGATTCCGGTTCCGGTGGACGACGAGGGCATGCGCGTCGATCACGTCGAGGCGATCCTGCGCACGCGGCGCCCGCGCTTCATCTACACGATGCCCTCGCTGCATAATCCCACCAATGCGACGATGAATGCCGACCGTCGAGAGCGGTTGGTGACGATCGCCAAACGCTCCGGCGTGCCGATTATCGAAGACGATCCTTACGGCCCCTTGTTGCGAGAGCCGGTCACTCCGTTAGTGGCTCTGGCTCCCGACCACGTCGTCTATCTGTCGACGTTCTCGAAGACGATCGCTCCGAGTTTGCGCGTGGGGTGGCTGGCGGCGCCGCGCACGATCTTGGAGCGGCTGCTGCTACGCAAACAAGCGTACGATATGGCAACGAGTCTCTACGTCCAAGCCGCGATCGTGGATTACCTCGAACGCGGGTACGACGCGCACGTGGCGCAGCTTCGGGACGAATTGCTGCTGCGAAGAGGCCTGGCCGATCGGGCGATCGCCGCGCAGTGGCCTTCGACGTTTCGAGTTAGCCCGGCTTCGGGCGGTTTTTACGTGTGGGTAACCACGCCGCGCGACATTCGCGCGCGCGCGCTCCTGGATGCATCCGAGCGTCTCGGAGCCTCGTTTTTGTTTGGCGAAGCCTTCTTTGCGAACTCCGGAGGCGATCACAACTTTCGCCTGGCGCTAACGGCCGTCACGCGCGATGAAATCGGCGAGGGCATCGGACGCATCGGGCGGGCAATCGCGGCCTTGAAACCGTGATCCGGCTGCAGCGCCGCTTGCTGCGGTGGTACGGCGAGTCCGGCCGCGCGGAACTCCCGTGGCGCACCACGCGCGATCCCTATTTCACGCTGGTGAGCGAATGCATGCTGCAGCAAACGCAAGTCGATCGCGTGGTGCCGGCGTTCGCCGCATTTATCGAGCGTTTCCCCACCTTGGCCGCGCTGGCATCGGCGAGTACGGCCGACGTACTGCGAATGTGGCGCGGCCTCGGATACAACTCGCGCGCGATACGCCTCCACGCCCTGGCGCAGACGGTCCTGCGCGCCCACCGGGGAGAGATTCCGAAAGAGACGGACGAGCTTCGCGAGTTGCCGGGGATCGGGGCGTACACGGCCGCGGCGATCCGCGCGTTCGCATTCGACATCGACGACGCACCGATCGATACCAACGTCAAACGCATCGTGCATCGGCTGTTCTACGGCATCGAATACCCCATGCTCGCGCTCGATCCGCAACTCGCGGCTCGCGCGCGAGCGCTCGTTCCACCCGGCCGAGCCCACGACTGGAACTCCGCCATGATGGATCTCGGCGCGACGGTGTGCGGTGCGCGCGCCCCCAAATGCGAGGCATGCCCGATTGCCGCGGACTGCGTGGCGGCGCCGATCGACGCCACCGCACTCGCGAGCGCGCGCCGCGCGCATGCCAAACCTCGCGCCGGCGGCACGGAAAAATTCGAGGAGAGCACTCGCTTCGCACGCGGGCGCATCGTCGACCGGCTGCGCGATCTCCGGCCCGGCCAAAAGATTTCGATGCTCGATCTTACACGCGACGTGGCGGGTTCGCTGCCGCGCCGATCGGACGATGAGATCGCCGCGCTGGTTTCGGCGCTGCATCGCGAGGGATTGGTGAGCTTAGATCACGCCGGCGTCGGCTTGCGCGAGTGAGAGACGGGTGAACCCCCGCTCGTCGACGATCGTGTAGGCGCCTAGCGGCGCCGCATAGAGCTGCAGCGAGTAGGCGGGGCGTTCGCATGGATTGCTGACGCGATGGAGTTCCTTGGGGCCGGACCGGTTATCGAGGGCCCCTGCGGTGAGCCGCGCCGGGGCGAAGCTACGCAGATCCGCGATCGCACCGCTGCCGTCATCCAGCCGTTGGAAGTTTTCGACGTCGAGGTCGCCATCCAACATGACCACCCAACAGCGCGATTCACCGTGATCGTGAATGGGGCTGCGGGAACCGGGCGCCCATAGCATTGCGACGATTTCGAAATCGTCGTTCCGTTGCAGCCGCGTTCGCGTATACGTCCCGGCCGCAAAGGGCATCGCATCCCGGTAGTCCTGGAAGCACCCGATGCTGGAGAGCATCGCTTCGGCGAAAGCGTGGTTGGCCATCGCCTCGTGCAGCGCGTCGCGAAGGCCGGCGATCACGATACGGCCTCCAGCGCCCCGGTTCCGTGCTCGGCGACGAGGCACTGCGCGATACGCCGCGCCTGTTCGCGAATCTCGGGAACGGCCGTCGTTTCGTACCATCGGCCGCGGGTTGGCGGGCCCAACGTGTACATCGCGGGCTGAGCGTGGCCGGAGCGGTCGAGCACGCGAAGATCGTGCGATACCTCGATACCCAGATGGAGTTCGTCGGCTAAGAGCAAGCCCCGGCGCATGAGATTGATCACGAGCGGATCGCGGGAGCGTTCGTAGTCTCCGTCCGGGCCGGTGCAGTTGACGATGTCGGTGACGCCGATCGCGCTAGCGCCCTCGGCGTTGACGATGCGAAGGACGAGGCGTTCGCCCTCGCGATGCGCGGCCGCGATATGCCCGCGGTGGCGCACGATCGCGCCGCGCGCGCGCAGGCGCTCGAACGCTAGCGCGGTTTGAGGCGGCACGCGATACCGGTGCGCCGTCCAGAAGGCATGAAGGTGTTCGATAAATTGCCGTTGCTCGCGGCCGCTCCACCCTTCCCAGATCGCCGGGGATATCTTGCGGATCGATTCGGCGACTTCGCGCCAATCGCCACCGCGCGCCTCTCGCGCCGCCGCCGCGGCCCGCATCGTGCGCAGTAGCGAAAGCGGCGTGCCCGTATCGAGCGCGAGCGTGGCCGGATCGAGCCCGCGCGCGCGGACGTTCTCGACGGCGGGGAGCAGCCCGCGTCGAGAGATGATGTGGATTGCTCCGTCGTAGCCGCGCTCTTCCAAGAGCGCGACGATATCCATTGCAGTGAGGCCGCTGCCGACCAGCGCGATGGCGCTCCCGCGCAGTACCGATGCGTCGAAATGCCACGGGTCTCGCATGTAGCCGGCATCGGCTCGGACCGCGCGCGGCAGGAAGGCATCGCTAGGCTTGTGATTGCCCAACGCGAGGACGATCGACGCGGCCGCGAACTCTTGGCCGGCGTCGTCGCGCGCCACGTAGCCGCGCCCGCGGCGCTCGATATCCACGATGCGATTGCGCGAGAGCGCGATGCCGGGGTGCGCCGCGAGCGCGCGGTCGAACCGTTCCGCCAAATACCGTCCGAAGAGCCGGCGTGGTATCAATCGGTCTTCGGACTCGGGGCCGAGCCAGCGGACGAGATCCGCCGGGTCTTCCGGCACGGCGCTCATCGCTCTGGCCGGGCCGTTCATCAGCAAGCGGTCGGAAGCGGGGGCGTATGCCGTCCCGGGTCCGGGCGAAGCCGCATCGAAGATCATTGCGCGAAACGACGGCGGGGCGGTCTTGGCAAGCGACGCGGCAACGAGGGTACCGGCGAGGCCGGCTCCGACGATGACGGAATCCAGGGCCTCCGTTCGTTTCATGGCTATCTAGGTATCGGCAACTGCACGTCGATCGATCATACGCTCGACCGCGCGATAGATGTTCGGGATGAAGCGATGTTTGTAAGGATAGAGTTCGATCGGGTCGCTGCTGTGCACCAACATGGCCGGGTCCGCCTCGAAGACGAGAACGCGCCCGTCCGGCCCGACGGCGCAGTCGATGCCGAAGTACTCCAGCCCGATCGCCCGCGCGATGCCGAGCAATGCTTCGTATCGCGTGCCATCGAACGCCCGCCGAAGATCCTCCAGAAAGGCTCCCTCTTCGTCGCGCATCCAAGCGTTTTCCGCCATTGCGGCATTGTAATAGTGGATCATCCAACGCGGCGAGATGGCCAGGTGAACCGGGTAGGGTTCGCCGTCGACGAACACGATGCGATATTTGCGAAAGAGTCCGTCGGCCGATCGATAGTCTACGAACGGGCTGATAAAGAACGCGTCTCCCGCCGTTCGTTCGAGATAGGCGGCGATGCCGCCGGCTGCATCGACCCGTTCGAGGCCGAGCCCCGCATGCGAGCCTACCGGGCGGATGATGATCGGATAGGGGAACGCGTGTTGTCCGCGCGCCAGCTCCGCGCGCGTCACCTCGGAGATCGGTGCGACGGTGCAGTCGACGCGCTCGAGGGTGCGGCCAAGTTGCATGCGAGCGGTCGCGATCACACGCGCGGGGGCGTTGAGGGCCGGACGCGCGGAGCGCTGCATGAAGGCCTCGGCGAGTTGCAGGTACGGCATCGCGGCCGGCGATTCGGCGATCGTATTCCAAAGCACGTCGTACTCGGGGAGCGCGCTCGGCGGCGCTTCGCCTTGGACGAGGTAGAGTTTATGCGCGGTCGTCGTCGATCGATCGAAGAGAAAATCGACCGGAATGTTCGTTTGCCAATCGCCCGGCGCGCAAAGGAGCAAGATGCTGCGCGCCTGACGCGGGGCGACCGCCGAGAAGAGGCGTTGCGACGCCAGCGCCGCTCGCTGATGGGCCAGGGCTGCATTCATCGCACCTTTGATTTGCAGTAATTCCCACAGGCTCATGTGCGCGGCGACGTTCGCGGGGTCGATCGCGAGCGCTCGTTCGAACGCCGCGATCGCGGCGTCGTTGTCGCCCGCATCGTACTGCGTCTGCGCCAGATTGAGCGCGAGTTCCGGAACGTCCGGGTAGCGCTCCAAGGCCTGCGCGAATACCGCGATCGCCGCATGGAGGTTTCCGGCCGCGCGCAGTTGGATGCCGCGCGCGTTCCGCGCGGCTGCATCGCCGGTCATTTGCGCGGTTTGCCGATCGATGGCGGGGACATGGGCGTGGGCTTCTGGAACGTCATCACCCTGCCATGCCGAAAATTCCGTTTCCTGCCAAGAACGTCTCGAAGACGGTCGCCAAGCAAGAGTTGGCGATCCTCGAGCGCACCTATCCCGCGGCGGTCACCGCGCTCGAATACCGCAATCCGTTCGAATTGCTCGTAGCGGTGATTCTCTCGGCGCAGTGCACGGATGCGCGCGTGAATCTCACGACCCCGGCGCTGTTCGCGGCCTACCCGGCCCCGAACGATCTGGCGAAGGCCCGTCTCGTCGACGTCGAACGGATCATCAAATCGTGCGGGTTCTATCGCATGAAGGCCAAGCATATCGTTAGCGCTGCGAGCGATCTGGTGGAACGTTTCGGCGGAGAGGTGCCGCGCGAGCGCGCCGATTTGGAATCGCTCGACGGCGTCGGCCGCAAGACGGCCAACGTCGTGATGTCGGTCGCATTCGAGGAGGCCGCATTCGCGGTGGATACGCACGTCTTTCGCGTGGCGCATCGGTTGGGACTGACGCAGGGGACGACGCCTAGGCAAGTCGAGGCGGACGTTACCGCGATCGTGCCGCGGCAGAAGTGGCGGTACGCCCATCATTGGTTGATTCTGCACGGCCGCGCGATATGTAAGGCGCCGGTACCGCGGTGCGGCGAATGTCCCGTCGCCGCGATCTGCCCCACCCCGCCGATTATCGCTAAAATGACAACGGTCCGGGCCCGGAAAGGTGCGGCGGCGGCGGTAGCTCCGCGTCGCGCGCGAGGACCTTCAACACGCCGGACGCGGTGAGGCGTTCGCCGTAGCCGGCCTCGGTCGAAATCTTCGAGAGGTTGACGAGCGACGGCACCGGGGCTTCCAGATCGAATTGATACTCGCCCTCCAGCCCCATGCCGGTCATCCGAACGAGTTGCTGCACGGGTTCGAGATCGATCGTCACGCGATGCTCGCCGAAGCGCAATCGCAGGCGAAGCGGACGTTCCAATCGCACGAGTTTAACCCCGCGCGGCCCGAGAATCGCGTTGAGCCGTTTGCACCCGATCGCCAATTGTTCGGCGAAGAGCGCGAGCGACTCGTCCGCATCTTCGGGGCGCCGCTCCGGCTGTTGGCCGCCGGCCGCGTCGATCAGCTTGCCGATTTCGCGGCGATCGCGAATGCGCGACGCGGCCGCGACGATGGGGTTTTGGGCGGTGAAGTCCGGTTCGAATGGGTCTGCCATGATGATGGCTCCAAGTATTCTCGCTCGAGATGGTGAAGCCCGGCCGTATGATCGGACGTCTTTCGCTCTTGCTCGGGCTCGTCGTCGCATGCTCGGGTGCCACGCCTCCCGCTCCGGCAGCGACGGTGCTAACGGCCGCCGCGGCCTTCGGGCGCGAGCCCCTCTGGGGGCGTCTTCCATCGCGCATCGCATGGGCGCCGGACGGCCACGCCTTCACCTACGTGTTGCCCGGGGCAGATCCAAGCGAGCCGCTCGGCGTACACGTCTACGATGTCGCCTCGGGACGCTCGCGCGAATTGCTTCCGGCGGTCGCATTCGGGCAACGCGGGCGCACGCCGGGAAACGTCATCTGGGCGCCCCGCGGCAGCGCGCTGCTCTACGTGCAGCACGGCACCCTGTACGTCGATGATCTGAAGCATCGAAAGATCCGGCGTGTCGCAGCGGGAGCGATCGATCCGCAGTGGGCGCCGGACGGCACCTCGATCGCTTACGTTCACGCCGGCGATCTCTATCGCGCGTCGCTGCAGCCCGCGGTGCGCATCGAGCGCCTAACGCGCGGTGCCGTTGGGGATCGCCTCATCAACGGCGATCTCGACTGGGTTTACCCGGAGGAGCTCGGGACCGCGCACGGATTCGCGTGGTCGGGAAACGGCAAGCGCATCGCCTATATGCACTTTGACGAACGCGCGGTCACCGCGTTTCCGATCGACGATTTCTTGCCCTACGACAATCGCGTTCGTACCGAGCGCTATCCGCTCGCGGGCGAAAAAAACCCCCGCGTTTCGCTGCGAGTCATCGACCTTGCGACGCACCGCGATACGCTCGTGTACGACGCATCCAAGCGCGATGAGTACCTGCCGTGGTTCGCCTGGGTCCCGCATACCGCCGATCTCACCGCGGAGGTGATGGACCGTTCCCAGAGGCACGTCCGGGTGTTTCGCTGGAGCGGTAGCGCGGGTCGCCCGCGCGTGGTGCTCGAACAGCGCGACGCCGACTGGGTGGACGTCATCGAGCGCCCGCATTGGCTGGCGGACGGCTCTTCGTTCTGGGTGCTCGACCGGGACGGAACCGCAGGGTTGTATCTGCGCGACCGCGTGGGGCACCTCAAACGCTTGACCGGAACGTATCACGTCGACTCTATTCTAGGCGTCGATGCCCGGACGCGGCGAGCGTTCGTGATCGCGAATTATCCCACGCGCCGCGATACGGCGCTTTTGGCGGTGCAACCGGACGGACGGGTGATGAATCTCACGCCGGCCGGCGGGACTCACAACGTCTCGCTTTCGCCCGATGCGTCGCGATTCGTCGACACGCACTCGACGATCGACGATCCCCCGCAGGTCGATGTGGTCGACGTGCGCGGCGATCGCGTTCGGGCTACGCTCGCGCACCGCAGCGCGGCGCTCGCCGCGATGTTGCAGCCGGTCGAAATGCTCGACGTGCCGTCGAAATACGGGCCGCTGGATGCATGGATGCTCAAACCCCCGGATTTCGATCCGGCCAAACGCTACCCCGCGATCGTCTACGTTTACGGCGGGCCGGCCGCGCCGACGACGATGAACGGATTCGGCTACCGCACCGCACTCTACCATCAGCTGCTCGCAAAGCACGGATTCATCGTCTTCAGCATCGACGGGCCCGCATCGCAGATCGACAGCGACGCGCACGTACGCTTGCTCCACGAGAATTTTGGGCCCGGTTCGCTGTTGGGCCAAGAGATCGGGGCCCGGTATCTAGCATCGCTTCCGTACGTCGACGCGCAAAAGATCGGCATCTGGGGTTGGAGTTTCGGCGGATACGAAACGGCCTACGCTCTCACGCATTCGCACCTGTTCGCCGCGGGGGTAGCCGTCGCGCCGGTCACCGACTGGCACCTCTACGATACGATCTACACCGAACGCTACATGGGCCTGCCGCAACGACACGCGAAGGCGTACGATCGCAGTTCGGTCTTGAACGCGGTAGGCGACTTAACCGCGCCGCTGCTGATCAACCACGGCACGAGCGACGACAACGTCCATATGGCCAATACGATCTCGTTCCTACAACGAGCGATCGAAACCGGCCGCACGAACGTCGACCTGATGCTCTATCCTCGTCAGCTGCACGGATTGGCCGCACTTCCGGACACGCGCTACGTATTCGAGAGAATGCTCGCATGGTGGAAGACGCATCTCTAGGGGCGCGGCCGCAAAAAAAAACGATGCAGTCCGTGAGGACCGCATCGCAATTGGATGGATAATAAGGACGAAGTTCGTGCTACGGGGCCTTGGTGGCCTTCGGAGCGGGCTTGGTCGCCTTCATCTTCATCGAGGACGTCATTTTGGTCGTCTTCGCTGCGGCGGTTTTCTTGGTCGCCTTCTTAGCCGAGGTCTTCGAAACGGCTTTCTTGGCAACGGCCTTCTTGTCGGCCATCTTCTGAAGCGGAGCCTTGGTGGCCTTAGCGGCCGGCTTGGCAGCCTTCTTCATCGGAGCGGCTTTCTTGGCGGAAGTCGCCTTCTTGGCGGTCTTCTTAGCGGCCGGCTTGGCAGCCGACTTCATCGAGGACGCCTTCTTGGTCGTTGCGGTCTTGGTGGTGGCGGTCTTCGTTGCCGAAGCAGCCATCGCCGGGCCGGTCATCAAAAACGCGGCGGCAACGAGCGATGCGATCATCTTATTCATGTAGTACACCTCCTTTTCGTAGCAAAATCTCCCGCTTCGTGAGAACCACGAAAGGGACGTTACCTTTCAGCAACGTTACGCTCAGCCCGAAAGTTCGCCCTGGGGAAACTTGCCCCTTTTACTTGCCCTTGCCCACCAGGGCCCGCGAGATGACCAGCCGCTGGATCTGCTGGGTGCCTTCGTAAATCTGCGTGATCTTGGCATCGCGCATCATCCGCTCCACCGGATACTCCGACGAATAACCGAAGCCGCCTAGGACCTGGACCGCGTCGGTCGAGACCGACATGGCGACGTCGCCGCACTTGAGCTTCGCCATCGAGGCCCAGAGGGAGACGTCGGCCGCCCCTTGGTCGCATTTGCGCGCCGCTTCGTACAAGAGCATACGGGCGGCTTCGACGTCGGTTTTCATATCCGCGAGCATGAATCCGACGCCCTGATGCTGGCCGATCGGTTTGCCGAAAGCGACGCGCTCTTTCGCGTAGGCGATCGCGTAGTCGAGCGCTCCGGCCGCGATGCCCAGGGCCTGGGCGGCGATACCCGGGCGCGACTTATCGAGCACTTTCATCGCGATTTTGAAGCCTTCGCCTTCCTCGCCGATGCGATTGGCGGCGGGAATCTCGCACCCGTCGAAAACCAATTCGACGGTCGGCGACCCGCGAATCCCCATCTTTTTCTCTTTCTTGCCTACGGTAAAGCCCTTCGTCCCTTTTTCGACGACGAAGGCACTGACGCCGCGCGAACCCGCGCTGGGATCGGTCGTGGCGAAGACGCAGACGATATCGGCGACGCTGCCGTTGGTGATCCAAATTTTCTGGCCGTCGAGCACGTAGGTATCGCCGCGTTTCGTCGCCCGTGTGTGCATCGACCCGAGCGCATCCGATCCGCTCGAAGCTTCGGTGAGCGCGTATGCCGCAATCTTCTTACCGGACGCAATATCGGGAAGGAAGCGCTTCTTTTGCTCTTCGCTTCCGCCGATGAGAATCGGCAGCATGCCGAGCTCTTGCACCGCCACGATCAGCGAGCTGGAGGCGCACGCCTTGGCGATCTCCTCGACGACCTTCACGTAGGTCAGGAACGTACCGCCCAATCCGCCGTACTCCGTCGGGATCGGAATGCCCATGAGGTCGTTCTGGGCGAAAAGCTCTTTGATATCGGTGGGGAACTCCGCGGTCTCGTCGATCTCCGCTGCGCGCGGTGCGACTTTTTCGGCAACCAATTCGCGCACCATTTGGAGGATCATCGCCTCCTCTTCGGCATCGTGCGCTTGCGGTGGTGCTACGGCCATGATCCGGTCTCTCCTAATTGTGGGTGGGATTGCCTTTCGAACGTTTCAACGGTCGCTCAAGAGGGACCCGTTAAGGGGCGGGGCGCAATACTCGCCCTATGGAGAAAGTCTTTGCGACGTGCGCCCAGGCCGTCGCCGACATTCCGAGCGGTGCGTCGCTTGCGGTCGGTGGCTTCGGGCTCAACGGCATTCCACACAACCTCATCGAGGCCTTACTCGAGCAGGGCGCTACCGGTTTGGTGACCGTTTCGAACAACTGCGGCGTCGACGGTTGGGGCCTTGGCGTGTTGCTCGATCACAAGCGCATTCGGCGCACGACGGGTTCGTACGTCGGCGAAAACAAAGAGTTCGAACGCCAGTACCTGAGCGGCGAACTCGAGGTCGAGTTGGTACCGCAGGGCACCCTCGCCGAACGCCTGCGTGCCGGCGGTTGCGACATTCCCGCGTTCTACACCCCGGCCGGTAACGGCACGATGATTGCCGACGGCGGTCTCCCATGGAAGTACGCCCCCGACGGTTCGGTCGCCCTCGGTTCGCCCAAGAAAGAGACGCGCGCGTTCAACGGACACGATTACGTGTTGGAAGAAGGCATCGTCTGCGATTTCGCCTTGGTACGCGCGTCGGTCGCCGACACCACGGGCAATCTCGTCTTTCACACCGCGACGCGAAATTTCAACCCGCTCTGCGCGATGGCGGGCCGCATCACGATAGCCGAGGTGGAAGAGCTGGTCGAGCCCGGGCAGATCGACCCGGAGGCCGTCCATCTCCCCGGCATCTTCGTGCAGCGGATCGTGAAAGTCGGCGCCCAAGGCAAACGTATCGAGCGCACGACAACGCGCAAGCGGGAGGCATAGCATCGTGGCATTAACGCGAACCCAGCTTGCGGCGCGCGTCGCACGAGAACTGCGCGACGGCCAATACGTCAATCTCGGCATCGGCTTGCCGACGTTGATCCCCAACTACGTACCGAGCGGCATCTCCGTCACGCTGCAAAGCGAAAACGGCATCCTCGGCATGGGCCCGTACCCGTACGAAGGCGAAGAAGATGCCGACCTCATCAACGCCGGCAAAGAGACCGTGACGGTATTGCCCGGCGCGTCGTTCTTCGACTCCGCCCTCTCGTTCGGCATGATTCGCGGCGGCCACATCGACGTAGCGGTCCTCGGCGCCATGCAGGTGAGCGAACGCGGCGATCTCGCGAACTGGATGATTCCCGGCAAAATGGTTAAAGGCATGGGCGGCGCGATGGATCTGGTACACGGCGCCAAACGCGTGATCGTGATGATGGAGCACGTCGCCAAAGGCAACGCGCATAAAATCGTGCGCGAATGTTCGCTGCCGCTCACCGGCCGCCGCGTCGTGCATCAGATCATTACCGACATGGCCGTCATCGACGTCACGCCCGACGGCTTGGTGCTGCGAGAGGTGGCCCCCGGCGTGAGCGTCGACGACGTGCGCGCGGCCACCGAACCGACGTTACTACTCCCCAGCGCGCCCAAAGAAATGCGAATCCCCGCAAACGTCTAGATTCGCTACGAGGTCGTTCCGCCGCCCGGGAGCGGTGGTTGGGGAAGCTGCGATTTTTTTGGCCCAAACAGGATGTTTGCTTCAAAGCTTCGCTTTGCCAAAAAAACGTAGCAGCGTTGGATTTTACAGGATGTAAA
>DAHUXY010000157.1 GCA_027315505.1 Vulcanimicrobiota bacterium
CGCGTGGCGCGCCGCGCGCAAGACCGGACGTCTCGAAGTCAATCACATCGTCGCCGCGAACGGGCGCCACGCGCAGATCAGCTGCGTGCACCACGTCGAGAATTTGGAGACCCTCTGCATCGCATGCCACGCGCTGCACACCGCGGAGCTGCGCGATCGCGTGAAGGCCACCAAGGCCGAGCGGGCTGCCGCAGCCGCCGGCTGACGCTATTTGGCTGGCCCGTGCCCGGCTTTTGGACCGCGCCTTTCCTGCAAATCCACTAGGTCCGCCGCAGGTGCGGCTGGTATAACGGCACCCATGCAGAGTCTCACCCCAAAACGCCTGACCGAGTTACAGGTCAAGGCGAACGACGTACGCCAGGGCATCATCGAAGCCTTGGCCGCCGCCGGCTCCGGGCATTCGGCCGGTTCGCTCGATATGGCCGATGTCTTCACGGCGCTCTACGGCCACATCATGCGCCACGATCCGCAGAAGCCCGAATGGGCGGATCGCGATCGCTTGCTCCTTTCGTGCGGCCATATCGCCCCGGTGCGGTACTCCGCGATGGCCCACTTCGGCTACTTTCCGGTGGAAGAGCTGCTCACGTTGCGCAAGTTCGGTTCGCGCCTGCAAGGGCATCCGGAGCGCGTGAAGCTTCCGGCGCTCGAAACCACGTCGGGCCCGCTCGGCGAAGGGCTGGCGCAGGGCGTCGGCATGGCCCTTGCGGCGAAACTCGACAAAAAAGATTGGCGCGTGTACGTGGTTACCTCGGACGCGGAGCACCAGTGCGGCCTGCATTGGGAAGCGATGATGACGGCCGGAAAATTTCACCTCGATAACCTCACGTGCATCATCGATCGCAACTTCATCCAAATCGACGGCAGCACCGAAGATATCATGCCGCTCGAGCCGCTCGGCGATAAATACCGCGCCTTCAATTGGGAAGTGATCGAGTGCGACGGCAACGATATCGCATCGATCGTCGAAGCCGCAAAGAAAGCGGCCGCGACCGTCGGCAAACCCCAGGTCATCGTCGCGCGCACCGTTCCGGGCAAGGGCGTCTCCTATATGGAAGGCGATTATACCTGGCACGGTAAGCCGCCGAATAAACAGCAAGCCGGCGAAGCGCTGCACGAGTTGCAAGCCGCGCGCGAAAGGATCCTCGCCAATGCCTAGCGCCGATACGAAAGACGTCGCAGCCCACGCCATGCACCTGGTCGATTATCGCGACGCCGCGACGATTCAGCACGTTCCCACGCGGAACGGCTTCGGCGAAGGCCTGATCGAAGCGGGTAATCGCAATAAAAACGTCGTTGCGATTTGCGCCGATCTGGCCGAGTCGACGCGCATGGAAGGCTTCAAGAAAGCGCACCCCGAGCAGTACATCGAAATCGGCGTTGCCGAGCAATTGCTCGTCGCGATGGCCGGCGGATTGGCCGCGGCCGGAAAAACCCCATGGATCGCGAGCTATGCGATGTTCAACCCCGGCCGCTCGTGGGAGCAAGTCCGCACGATCATGGCCCTCAACGAATCCAACGTGAAGATCGCCGGCGCGCACGCCGGCGTCTCGGTCGGGCCCGACGGCGCAACCCACCAGGCGATTGAAGATATCGCGATCATGCGCGTCATCCCGCACATGATGGTCGTGGTGCCGTGCGATTCGGTGCAGACCAAGAAAGCGACGATCGCGCTTTCCGAGAAATTCGGGCCGGCGTACTTGCGGTTCGCGCGCGACAAATCCGCCATCGTCACGACGGAAGAGACGCCGTTCGAGATCGGTAAGGCGCAGACGTTTCGCGACGGCAACGACGTGGCGATCGTCGCCTGCGGAATCCTGCTCTATAACGCCCTGGTCGCGGCCGAGGAGTTAGCACGCGAAGACGGCATCGAATGCCGCGTCGTGAACAATCACACGGTCAAACCGATGGACGAAGGGGCGATCGACGCAGCGGCCCGCGAATGCGGCGCCATCGTCACGGTGGAAGAGCATCAAGTCCATGCCGGCATGGGCTCGCGCGTCGCCGAGATCGTCGCGCAGCACCATCCGGTCCCGATCGAATTCGTCGGCGTGCAGGACCAATTCGGCCAGTCCGGCGAGCCGACCGAGCTGATCGAACATTACGGCATGGGCACCGCCGCCATCAAAGCAGCGGCACGAAAGGCCTACAAGCGCAAATCCTAACCGGCGCACGCAAAACAAGAACGGGACGCCATCGGCGTCCCGTTCTTGTTTGCGATTGCGGTTACGCGCTCGGCTTTTAGCGGCGCAGACCGAGATCGGCGATGAGCTTGCGGTAGCGCTCGATATCTTTGTGCATCAGATAGTTGAGCAACCGGCGGCGCTGGCCAACCTGCAACAGCAGGCCGCGGCGACTGTGATGATCTTTTTTGTGAATCTTCAGATGCTCGGTGAGCATGTTGATCGTCGCGGTGAGAACGGCGACTTGCACTTCGGCGGAACCGGTATCGTTGGCGCCGCGGCCGTACTTCACGGCAAGTTCGGCTTTTAATTCTTTGGAAATGGGCACGGATCGAACTCCTTGTTCAGGAAAGACTCGGCCGGGTACAGGGCGAGGTGCTCCATCCCGGCGACCGGCGTAGCATAGCAGACCGGCGGGCGTCCCGCAAGCGGAGTTCGCGCAGGCCTAGCGGTGCAGGGTGTAGGCGACGGCGGCGAGCGCAGCTAGGAGGACCGCGGTTTGGCCCAGCATCCAGCCGATCGTCGCGCGGAAATTCTCGTCGATCTTGCGGTCCATACCGCCGAACCGCCGGTCCATGCTATCGAACCGCCGGTCCAAGCTATCGAACCGCCGATCCATGCTATCGAAGCGCTTGTCCACGCCGTCCAAGCGCCGGTCGATGCTGTCGAGCCGCTTGCCTACCTGCTCCAAAGCGCCTTCGAGCCGTGCGATCGGGGTCTCCCAGGGCTGTGCCGTCATGCTCCCCTCCTCGGCCATCTTATCACGCGCGGGCGTACGGTCGGCTAGGCCTCGTCGCGCACCGGGGTGGGGCGCCCGTCGGGGCCGACGGCGACCATGACGAAGCGCGAGGTCGTCGAGAGGTGGCGCGCCCCGGTCACGGGATTCTCGCCCCACAGCTCCACGTCGATGGCGATCGACGTGCGGCCGATCCGTGCCACGGTCGCGATCGTCTCCGCGAAGTCGCCGGTGCGGATTGGGGCCTTGAAATCGGTCCGGTCGATCGAGGCGGTCACCACGGGCTTGCGGCAAGCCCGCATGGCGGCGATGCCCGCGACGACGTCCATCATCGCCAGCGCCTTGCCTCCGAAGAGGGTGCCGTAGTTGTTGGCGTCGGTCGGGAAGACGATCTCGGTGCGTCGTTCGACGATCTGTTCGATACTCACGCGACTAGTATACGCAGCGATGGGCCGGGCGGCGCAAGCGCCGTTCCGGCAGGCGTTCGGGCTTGCGGGCACAAGATTCAGGGATGAGCGGCTTTTTCGTGCCTGTTATCTACGGTTCGGTGCGCAGCGATCGCCAGGGCATCAAAGCCGCGCGCTGGGTCGTGAACGAGTTGCGGCGGCGGGGGATGGATCCGATATTGATCGATCCGATGGAGTACCAGCTCCCCATGCTCGATCGCATGTATAAAGAGTACGCGCCCGGTACGGCGCCGGCGCTCATGGAATCGTTGGCCAAAACGCTCCGCGCTGCCGACGGCTTCGCCATCGTTTCCGGCGAGTACAATCACGGTATTCCACCCGCGCTCAAAAATCTGATGGATCACTATCTCGAAGAGTACTTCTGGCGTCCGGCGGCGATCGTCACATACTCGGGCACGCGCTGGGGCGGCACGCGCGCGGGGGTGCAGCTACGCGCGACGCTTGGCGAAATGGGCATGGTGACGATTCCGTCCATGCAGCCGATCGCAACCGTGCAAGACGCGTTTACCGACGATGGGACGCCGGCCGATCCGAAACTCGCCGAGTACTCCGCGCGATTCTTCGAAGAATTCGTGTGGTATATGAACGCACTGAAAACCCAGCGCCAACATGGGGTTCCTTACTGATATGGATCTTGGAATACAAGGGCGCGTCGCGCTGGTAACCGGCGGCAGCGCCGGGCTTGGAGAGGCCGTAGCGCTCGCGCTCGCGGCGGAAGGCGTGAAACTCGCGGTGGCCGCGCGCCGCGCCGATCGGCTCGAAGCGGTCGCGCTCCACGCCAAGCAGCTCGGGGCGCAAGACGCTCGCGCCTTCACCGTCGATCTGAACGACGAGGCGTCGATTGCGGCGCTGCTGAGCGACGTGCGCGCGGCATACGGCGGGATCGATATCCTCATCGCCAATAGCGGCGGCCCCAAACCCGGGCCGTATTCCAGTATGAGTCTGCACGATTGGGACGAGGGCTATCGCGGCGTGCTGCGCAGCATGCTCGCACTCGTCGACGGGGCGTTACCCCACATGCGGGAGAGCGGATGGGGACGCATCGTCGCGCTCACGTCCTCATCGGTGAAACAGCCGCTGAAAACATTGGTCCTTTCGAACGCGTTTCGTACCGCGCTGGTCGCCGCGCTGAAAACGCTCTCGATCGAAGTGGCAAAAGACGGCGTGACCGTCAACGCGATCGCGACCGGCCGCATCCTCACGGACCGTTTGCGCAAGCTCTATCCCGATGAAGCGTCGATGGAGCGGGCCGCGCAGACCGACGTGCCGATCGGGCGGGTGGCGAGCCCGCAAGAGTTCGCACCGATGGTGGCGTTTCTCTGCGGCGAGGGCGCGCGCTACGTCACCGGCCAAACCATCGCGGTGGACGGCGGATTGATCGCCGGCCTCTTCTAGCACACCAAGCTTCCGGGCCGCGTTTGCAGCTTTTGTTGCATCGCGGCGCGGGCCGATGAGATACGCTGCCTGAGCCTTGACATACAGCGCGTGCGCGGCATGAGCGAATTCATGCGAGTAGCCGACGTGGCGTCACTTCCTCCGGGAGAGCGCTTGGTCGCATCCTTCGGCCGTTACGACGTGGCGGTGTTCAACGTCGAGGGCGAATTCTTCGCGCTCGAAAATGCTTGCCCGCACCAAGGCGGCCCGATGGCCGACGGGTGGATCGAGGGCAAGACGGTTACCTGCCCTTGGCACGCGTGGTGCTTCGATCTGCGGACGGGAAAGATGACGCTCGGCGATTTCGCGTCGATTCCGCGCTTCGCGGTCACCGTCGAGCAAGGCGGCATTTTCGTCAGCACGGAACCAATCGAGGACGTATGAGTGAATTATCTGCCTGGGATGGGCGCTTGGGAACCGCCGGGGGCCCGGCCTTCGGGCGCGCGCTGCGGGCGTTGGCCGGCGAGCGGGAGATCTCGACGCACCGTCTAGCCGAGGCGCTGGAGATATCCGACGACCGGATGGACGCGATCCTGGCCGGAGACGAGCGCATCGGGCCGGCCGCCCTTGCGCGGCTGGCCGTCGCGCTGCGGAGCAAGCCGATCGAATTTCTGCAGCGTACCGAGATTTTAGGCCTCGCGGCCTACGCGTTCGGGCTCGATCCGCTCTATTTTCTGCCCGAGGGCCAGACCCGGTACGACGCCCGTATTTACATGCGCGAGATCAACCCGCGCCATCAGGTACCCGAGGGCGATATGACCAAACGCAACGCGACGTTGCGGGCGCTCGGGGAGGACGACATTCTCGACCCGCTCGGCAAGGCGGAGCTGGAATTCGCGTATCTCCTGCGGGCGGCGGTTCAGCAAACGGGTGGGACCCTGTAACCCCCGGAGCGAACACGGCCCCGATGCTAGGAGTGGAAGGTAAACGCATCGCCGCGCTCATCGGCGATGGTTTTGAAGAAATCGACTTAATGGAGCCGCGCCGCGCTTTGGAAGAAGCGGGCGCTATCGTCACGATCGTGGGCGTCGAGGAGCGCTCCCGCCAGAAAATTCGCGGTAAGCGCGGCCTCGATGAAGGCCAAGCCGCGAAGGCCGAAGAGCTTGTCGCCGACTGCACCGCCGAGGACTTCGACGCGTTGCTGATCCCCGGTGGCGTATCGCCCGATCAGATTCGTACGGATAAGGAAGTTCAACGCTTCGTGCGCGAGTTCGACGTTGCGAAGAAGCCGATGTTTTCGATCGGTCACGGCGCGCAGGTGTTGATCTCGGCGCAGCTCGCGCGTAGCCGGCAGATTACCGGAGCGCATTCGATCGCCGACGATATCCGCAACGCGGGCGGATTGTTCCGCGATCAGCCGACCGTGCAAGATTCGAATTGGGTCTCCACGCGCGGCGGCGAGGATATGGCGCAATTCAATCGCGCGATGCTCGAGAAATTAGCATCCGCGGGTGCGGCGCAGGCCGTGTAACCTCGACGCCGAGGAGACCGGAGCGAGGGCGCATCGACGATGCGCTCTCGCTTTTTTACAAGGGATCGAAGCGCGCGAGCGTTTCGCCGTATTGCCGCAGCGCGATAAATCCGGCCACCAGCGCGAGGAGCATGCTGAACGCGAGCGCGTTCGCATAGACCGCCAACCCGTAACAGAGCGACGTGACCGAAGCGGCGACGCCGACGTAGAGCCAGCGCGAAGGCCCGGACCGCACGGTCGCGCTCAGCGTCACGAGCGTTGCGGCCAGGACCGTCGCCCACGCGACGATGAAGTAGTTCGGCGGCGCGGCGAATCCGCGCGCCCACTGCGCGCCCCAATACGAAAACGCCGCCAAGGTTGCGATAACGCACGGCGTCAATGCTCGCGCTCGCGCGAGTTCCCGGCCGAAAATCGGCGCGCAGAGTTCGCAGAGATCGAGATCCGGATTGCGCCCGGCCACCTGCAGCAGGGCTGCAATCATTCCGAGCGCCGAGCAGAACAGCATCGGCCCGGCCAGCCAAATACTGCGAATGGCGAGGCTTGCGTAGTGGGGATCCGTTCGAGCTTCGATCCCGTGCGGCGCCACGAAGCC
>DAHUXY010000161.1 GCA_027315505.1 Vulcanimicrobiota bacterium
AGCTTCGGCTTCGTCTTCGGGGAACGGCAGCGATCCAACGTGCTGTGCGACATACGGCGGCCTGTAGCCGGCGAGTTACTTTCGATGCTGATGCCTGGGATGCCAGTGTAGCCCGACCCGGTTATAATCGCGCTCGCGCCCATAACGGAGCCACCAACGTCTCCCGCATCAACCTTCGGGCCGTCGGCGTGAATGAAGCTGAGGAACGAGCGATCGTGGCGGATGGAGCAAGCTCCGCGGCATCTTGTGTTGGGAGCGACGCCCGCTACGAAGCAGTTAGCCACAGATCAGGTCCCCTCCGGCTGATGGGAAAAGCCACGAATCGAATCGTCGCCTACATTCGAGAAATTTAGTAGCAGAAGATTCGCCGCCGGGCGCTCACGCGGCACCTGTGTTTCCTGCTTCATCGCTCGACGCGTGGAAGAATCGTCGGCCTTCAGGCCGGGGAGTAGGTCAACCAAACGTCTTTACGTGTTTCAATCCCGCCGCCCTGAATGCACCTTCGAAGCTAGCGCAATCGCCGTTGCCCGATTTGTAGGCAACCACGCAGCGGCCTTCTTCGAGGGCGTCGTTGTAGTTGTCGGCTTCGTCTTCGGGGATCGGGAGCGATCCCACGTGCTGCACCACATACGGGTGGCCCAGAAAACCGAGCGAGTTAGTATCGGCGCCGATACCGGGGACGCCGGTGCCGCCCGAGCTGGTCATAATCGATCCTGCGCCCGCGATCGGGCCGCCGACGACTTCCGCGTCGAGCTGTGGGCCGCCAGCGTGAATGAAGTTGAGGAACGAGCGATCGTGGCGGTCCGAACGGTCGGCCGTGGTAATCACCGAAAGATTTGCCGGGTCAAGGTTCGGAACGCTCCCAAGCATCTTTTCGAGCTCCGCGATGTCTTGCGTCGGAGCGATGCCCGTTACGAAGCAGTCAGCCACAGATCTGGTCCCCTCTAGTGTTGGTGTGAAAAGCTGCGAATCGCCTCGCCGAGGCGCGCAATGCCGGTGCGAATCGAATCGTCCCCTGCATTCGAGAAATTCAGTCGCATTCCATTGTGCACGTCGCGTTCCGGGTAGAAGCTCACGCCCGGTACGAACACGACCTTTTGCAGCGCCGAAATCTTCAGCAGCTCGGTGGTATCGATGCCGTCCAGCGTCGCCCACAGAAACATGCCGCCCTGGGGCATGTTGTGGCGCAAGCCCGGTATACCCAGCGCGGCGAGGGCCTCGGCCATCACGTCGCGGCGATGGTGGTACGTGCTCTTGATCCGCGCCACGTGCGCTTCAAAGGCTTCGGCCTTGGAGGCGTAGCGCAAGAAGATATATTGCGCGAGGGAGCCGCTCTGTAAATCGGCGCCTTGCTTGGCGAGCGCGATCTTTTCGCGCACCTCGGCGTCCTTGGTGGCCACCCACGCCACGCGCAGCCCCGGCGCGATAATCTTGCTGCCGGTGCCTAGGTAAATGATAATGCCTTCGCTTTCATACGAGGCCAGCGGCGGAAGATCGGACCCCTCGAAGCGCAGCTCGCCGTAGGGATCGTCTTCCACGATCGGCAGTTCGAAGCGCTCGCAAATACGCACGATCGCTTGGCGCCGCTCGTGCGCCAGCGTGCGCCCCGTCGGGTTCTGGAAATTCGGGATGAGATACAAGAATTTCGGGAACGGATCGGCGTGGTCGAGCACGTGCTCGAGCGATTCCGGCACGATGCCGTCTTCATCGGTCTGCACCGAGAGATAGCGCGCCTGGTAGGCGTCAAACGCCTGGATTGCGCCTAAGTAGGACGGGTGCTCGAGGACGATATGGTCGCCCGGATCGATGAAGATTTTCGCGATCAGGTCGAGCCCTTGCTGGGAACCGTTGACGATCAGAATATCGCTGCGATCGAGCGGCTGCCCGAAGCGCTTGCGCAGGCGGTCGGCCACCCAATTGCGCAGTTCGGGGATGCCTTCGGTTACGCAGTACTGGAGCGCGGCGGCGCCGTACTCGTCCATCACTTCGCGGGTGCAATCGGCGATCTCGCGCGTCGGAAACAGCTCGGGCGCCGGCAGGCCGCCGCCGAAGGAGATGATGTCCGGTTGCTGGGTTACTTTGAGCATCTCACGGATGGTCGAAGCCCGCAGGCGCGAGGTCCGTTCGGCGAACTTCGCAGCGCGTGAAATGGTCGTCATAGACGTCCCTATATTAGGCAATCCCCCAAGGGGCTCCGCTTCTTGCGGCTGCCGGCCGGGCGGCCTTCACGATATTGACCAGTACGGAAAATATCCGTACAATTGGCAGATGAAGACCGTACGCGATAATTCGGAGCGGGCGCGAGTGGATTTTCGTCCGCGGGCGGATCAGAAGGCGCTGTTCGAGCGCGCCGCCGCGCTTGAAGGCCAGACGCTTTCGGAGTTTCTGGTTCGTTCGGCGGAGCGCCGGGCGCGAGAGCTCATACAAGAGCATGAAACCTTGCGGCTACGGGGCGAGGCGGCAGACCGCTTCGTTAGCCTGCTGTTGAGCCCGCCCCCACCTAATGCGCGACTGCGCGAGGCTGCAAGCCGGCACGCTGAAGAAATCGGTTAGTACTGGATATTGCTCATCGAGGCGCTGCATTCGAAACACGATCGCGCGTCGTTCTCGTGCGCCGACCGTGATCTCGATCGGTTTTTGCACGAAATAGCGTTACAAGCACAGCGCAAAGGTGTCGCTGCCTCGTTTGTTGCGATCGACGACGAAGAGCCTTCGCGGATTATCGGTTACTACACGCTGTCGAACTATGTGGTCGAAGGGGTAGACTTGCCCGAAGCATTGCGCCGGTCGCACAAACTGCCCCGGCATGCCGTGCCGTCAACCCTGTTAGGACGGCTCGCGATCGACTCAGCGTTCCAGGGCCGCGGGATAGGGGCGGTGCTCCTCGTGGATGCCCTCAAGCGTTCGTACCGCGCGTCGCGCGATGTCGGCTCGGTGTGCGTAATCGTTCAAGCAAAGAACGAGCGTCTAGCGGCCTATTACGAAAGCTTTGGGTTCATCGCACTCGGTGACGAAACGCTCCATCTGGCGATAGCGATGGATACTATCGCCCGAGTGATGTAGCTTTAGCCGTTTACGCCGTCGTCATCGGGGGGCCGGTGATGTCGGGGCGGGCGGTTTGGGGCGGGGGGCCAAAGGGGCCGAGCGGGCCTTGCCCGTTCACGAAGGTGAGGAGCACGGCGCCCAAGCCGACCAGGCCGACCAGTACGAACACGAGCGTCCCGACCACCGGCACGAGCTCCGCGGCCGTTAGCAGGACCAAGCCCAAGATCAGCGCGGCAAAGGGCGACGGGGTCGTGCGCGAGCTGAGGAGTTCGAACAAACGGCGCCCAACCAGCAGCGCCAGCGCGGCTTTTCCGACGAAGACGCCGACCGCCAGTGCCACGAACTCGAGCGGAATCAGCGGGATGAGCACGATCGTTACCGCGAGTAAGATCGCCACCGGTACGATC
>DAHUXY010000047.1 GCA_027315505.1 Vulcanimicrobiota bacterium
TTCATCGCACTCGGTGACGAAACGCTCCATCTGGCGATAGCGATGGATACTATCGCCCGATTGATGTAGCCTTAGCCGTTTACGCCGTCGTCATCGGGGGGCCGGTGATGTCGGGGCGGGCGGTTTGGGGCGGGGGGCCAAAGGGGCCGAGCGGGCCTTGCCCGTTCACGAAGGTGAGGAGCACGGCACCCAAGCCGACCAGGCCGACCAGTACGAATACGAGCGTCCCGACCACCGGCACGAGTTCCGCGGCCGTTAGCAGGACCAAGCCCAGGATCAGCGCGGCAAAGGGCGACGGGGTCGTGCGCGAGCTGAGGAGCTCGAACAAACGGCGCCCAACCAGCAGCGCCAGCGCAGCTTTTCCGACGAAGACGCCGACCGCCAGTGCCACGAACTCGAGCGGAATCAGCGGGATGAGCACGATCGTTACCGCGAGTAAGATCGCCACCGGTAAAATCGCCACCCAGCCGATGAGGCCGGCCGCAACCGAGAGCCCCGGGTGCGCTTCAAGCCGTCCGAGCGCCATGCGCGTACGCACCGGAAAGATAAGGAAGAAGAGCAGCACGACGGCATCCCATGCGAGGCGCCACAGCAGGCGATAATCGGGCGCATAGGCGCTTTGGAACGCGGCATTCGGCGCCCACGGCACGATCGAGCGCGTTACGTCGCCGCCGATATTATTGATCTGTCCCGTGACGGCCCCGCCCGGCTCGACCGTCGGGTTTCCGCCGACCACATTCAAATCGCCGTTCACGGTGCCGTCGATGGTGGCGTTGCCGAAGAGCACGTTCAAATCGCCGTCCACCACTTGCCCCGGTTCCACGATCACCGATCCGAAATACGTGCCGCCGTGATAAACGCTGCGCGCGTGCGCTTGCGCCGTCCCGGTAGCGGCGAAGACGGCCGCCAAGAATGCCAGCGTTACCGCTGCAATGCTGAGAATCGACGTCTTCATGATACCTCCAGGGGGACGAGATGGGCGGCTAAACGCGGGCGAACGTGGGTGTAAAAGACGATGACGCCAAAAATCAACACGCAATCGACGGCGAGAATCGTCACCATTCCACCGACTACCAGCGGCGTCGCCGGCGCGAAAGCGTGCGCCGCGCCCGAGAGCGCGCCGATGGCGTGCGCGATCGCCTGGCGCAGCGATAACGTTGCGAGCGAAGCGCGTGCGCCGAAGGCCCAAAGGCCGGCCGAGAGCCCGATCCACGTGGCGACTAAATAGAGGCCGAACATCGTCCACAACGACCCGCGCGCGGCCGACGGCGCCGGAAGGCCGCGCGCCTGCGCCATCACGGCAAAAGTGAAGTTCGGGGGCAATTCTTGCTTGACGGTCGTCGCCAGCAGCGCATCGACGACGCGGAGTTCCGCGATGACGCTCGTGCACGCGGCGCACTCGCGCAGATGGTCGCGCACGCCGCGCATCTTCGGCGCCGGCAGCGTGCCTTCAACGTAGCAATCGAGCAGCGGTTCACACGAGGAGCAGCGCACGGATGCCTCCTTGCGGCTTCGGCGCGGCGGGCCGGTGTTCGCGCTCGTGCATCTTTTTCGCCAGGGCGATCTTGCCGCGATGGATCAGCGTTTTGACGTTGCCCAGCGAGAGCCCGAGCGTGCTCGCGATCGTGTGGTATTCCATATTGTCGAAGTAGCGCAACGCCAGTACCGTCCTCGTTCGTTCGGGGAGTTCCGCCAACGCTTCGCGCAGTTCGCGCTCGGCTTCTTGGCGCAGAATGCCCCCTGCCGGGTCCGATTCGCGGGAGAGATCCGGCAACGCAGCTTCCAGCGTTTGGTCCTGCGGCAGCTCGAGCGTCGCCGGCCGGCGCTGGGCTTTGCCGAGGTGCGTCCGGACGACGTTGCGGGCGATTTGGTAGATCCAGGTCGAGAACTTGCCGAGTTGCGGATTGAACGTCCCCAGGTGGGCATAGGCTCGCAAGAACGTCTCCTGCGAGAGGTCCGCCACGTCGGGAGCGCTCCGTACGCTCGCCCCGATGAAGTTCGCGATCCCGCGCTTGTAGCGGTCCACCAGGGTCGCGAAGAGCTCGCTCTCGCCGTCCCGGATTCGCCGTACCAGAGCCTCGTCGCCCTGATCTCCGATCGCCATCTCCCTTTCGATTCGGTTCCTCTGCCCGGTTCTACTCGGACGCGCCCCGAGAGTTACACGTGGCCCAGCTCGCGCAGCGTGGGGTTGGCGGCGTCTTTCGGGCTCAGGAGCGGCGCCGTGCCGCCGAGCGGCCACTCGATCGCCAGCTCCGGGTCGTCCCAGGCGATGCCGAACTCCATCGCGGGGTCGTAGAGCGCGCTCTGCTTATACGAAAAAATCGTGTCGTCGGCCAGCGCGAGGTAGCCGTGCAGAAAGCCGGGCGGCACGTAGAGTTGGGTGCGGTTTGTCGCATTGAGGGTGGCCCCGAACCACTGCCGGTAACTGGGGCTCTCGCGCCGCAGATCGACGATAACGTCGTAAGCCTCGCCCGCGAGTACCTGCACCAGCTTGGCCATCCGCGGGTCGGAGTGGAGGCCGCGTAACGTCCCGCGGCACGAAACCGAGATGTTGTCCTGTACGAACGTCTCGCGGATTCCGGCCGCCCGGTAGCGTTCCGACGAGTAGGTTTCCATGAAGAAGCCGCGCGCATCAGCGAAGGCGCGCGGTACGAGCAAGCGCGCGTCGGCGAGCGCGAGCGGTGTAACGTCCATCGCCGTTGGCTTAAAACGCGATGAAGCAAGCACCTGCAGAAACGGGTCCGCGGGCCGTCGCGTCGTATGGAGGGGCGTGCACACGGGTGATTCGGTCAAAGCGGCCACGTCCTATCCGCGATTTTTGGCGCGGCTTAAGGCCAACGGCATGATGCAGCAGAGCGCGCTGGTCTTCGCGTCGACCATGGTGCTCAGCGTCGGGGGCTTCGTCTTCCATGCGATTGCGAGCCGTCGTTTAGGCGTGGCCGAATACGGCACGCTCTACGCGCTCATCTCCGCATTCACCCTCGCGGCCCTTCCCGCCGGGCTCTTTGCGCCGGTCATCGTGCGTTTCGCTGCAGAATTCCGGGCATTGCACGACGACCGTCACATTCGCGGATTGGCGATCAGCCTCGCGCGTGGTTTTGGCGCGATCGGAGTCACGTATATTGCGATCGCCGCGATTTTTGCGCTGCCGATCGCGCACTTCTTGCACGTGCCGGCTTGGAGCGTTCCGCTCGTCGGCGTGTTGGCCGCGATCGGCCTTGCCAGCGGTGCGGGGCGTTCGCTGGTCCAAGGCACGCAAAGCTTCGGCACGTTCGCGGGCTCGGCCGCAACCGAAGGCGTGATGAAGGTCGTCGGGCTGGTGGCTTTCACCGCCGTCGGCTGGGGGCTGATCGGCGGAATTCTCGGCTTTATGGTCGGCAGCATTTGCGGCTTTGCGTTCGTCGGCATACGCTTGCTCCGATACTATCGGCGGGTGGAGCCGGCCGAGGTGCGTTACGACTGGCGCCGGATTGCGGGCGCGAGCGGTGCTTCGGCTGCGATCGCCATCGCCGGCGCGTTCATCGGCTCGGCCGACGTGGTGCTGGTGAAACACTTCTTCGATCCGGCGCTCGCCGGCGTGTATGCGGCCGCCTCGCTGGTGGGCAAGATTCCGCTCTATTTCGTTGGGTTTATTCCCACCGTGCTGTTGCCGCAGGCGACCGATCGGCACGCGCGCGGCGAACGCACGCGCGGCGTTCTCATCGCGAGCCTCGGGATGTTTGCGGTGTTTTCCGCCGGCTCGCTCGTCGTATTCAAATTTTTCGGCGCGATCGTGCTCCACGCGTTGGTCGGGAACAAGTTCGACGCCGCGCTGGGCCTGCTCGTCCCTTATAGCGGGGCGATGATTCTGCTCGCGCTCACGAGTGCGCTCGCATCCTACGGCATCGCGACGCACCGTTTAGCGTTTTCGATACCGCTCGTACTCGGTGCCATGGCAACGCTCGGCGCGATCGCCGTCTATCACCCGACGCTCGCTGCGGTCGCGCACATCTGGGTGGTCGGCAACGGGCTCACGGCATTGGTCGTCGCGGGATTTCTCGCCGTCCAAGGCCTGCGCGACGATCGCGCGCGGTTGCGGGCGTAATGCGCGCGCTGCTGATCGGCGGCTCGGGCCAACTCGGGGCCGAGATCGCGCGCCGTTGGAACGGCTACGAAATCGTCGCGCCGTCGCATGCCGCGTTGGATCTTGAAGACGCATCCGCGTTCGAAGCGGCACTCGACCGGTCGCAGCCCGGCGTCGTCGTGAATTGCGCGGCGTTCCATAACGTGGATCGCTGCACCGCCGAGCCGGAGCGCGCGTTTGCGGCCAACGCGGTTGCGGTAGGCAAGGCCGCCGCAGCCTGCAAAGCGCGCGACGTAGCGTTCGTGACGATTAGCACCGATTACGTGTTCGACGGATCCGCGAACGCGCCGTACGTGGAGAGCGACGCGCCGAACCCCATCTCGGCATACGGCGTCTCGAAACTCGCCGGCGAGTACCTGGTGGCGTTGCAGCAGTCGCGCGCGCTCGTCGTGCGCACGTGCGGCGTGTACGGCCTACGCGCCTCGTCGACCAAGGGCTATACGTTTATCGATCGCATCATCGCGCAAGCTACGGCGGGCGAAGCTATTCGCATCGTGAGCGACGTCGTCGCATCGCCGACGTATGCTGGGCATCTCGCCGAAGCGCTGCAGCGCCTCGTCAGCGCCGGTGCGACCGGGCTGTACCACGTGGCAAACGCCGGCCCCGTGAGTTGGTACGATTTCGCGGCGGAGGCGCTCCGCCAAGCCGGCATCGCCCACCCCATCGAGCCCATTTCGGCGTCCGAGTGGAAGAGCGAAACGCGCCGTCCCGCATTTTCGGCGCTCGGCAGCGAGCGCCTGAGCGCGCTAAGCATCGCGATGCCAAGCTGGCAAGAAGGCATCGCCGCATACCTCACCGATAAGCGTGCCTGCGACCGGGGCGGTTGAGGAAAGTGCCGGTTTTTCCCTAACATAGGCAGGCTATGGAACTTCGGATCGATCCTTCCACCGTGGATCGCTGCCGAGCGTTGGCGCGTGCCATCGTCTCGCCGGTGAGCGACTTTATTGCCGCCCATTCCACCGTTGCGGTCGAGCGATCGGTGCTCCGGCTCCTCGGGGTGGACGGCGTGGGCGCCGACGAGATCCCCGTCCCGAACCTCATCCTCGATGGGCTCAGCGCCCAGGATCGGTCGCGCGGCGTTGCCGTCGCTTTCGGGCGCGGCCTTGCGGAGACCGGGCTGGCCCCGGCAGCCTTGGGCGCCGCCATCGCCGCCGGCACCGTGCGTCTCGCCGATTTTGCGGACGTGCCCGAAGCGGCGGCCCGTGGTGTGCTCGCGCCCTTCGTCGCCGCCTCGCTGGCGCGCATTCGCGAGCGTCGCGCCGAGCGAGAAGAGCGCCTCGAACGGTTGCCGCAACTGCCGCCGCCGCTTCTGTACGTCATCGTCGCGAGCGGGAACATCTACGAAGACCGCACTGCGGCGGTCGCCGCTGCCGAGGCCGGCGCGCAGATTATCGCGGTGATTCGCTCCACCGGCCAGTCGTTGCTCGATTTCGTGCCGTTCGGCCCGACCACCGAGGGCTTCGGCGGCACCTACGCGACGCAAGAGAATTTTCGCATCATGCGCGAGGCGCTCGACGAGGCGGGCGAGCGCGAAGGCCGTTACATCATGCTCACCAACTACGCAAGCGGCCTATGCATGCCCGAAATCGCCACGATGGCCGCGATCGAGCGGCTCGATATGCTGCTCAACGATTCGATGTACGGCATCCTGTTTCGCGATATCAATATGAAGCGGACGTTCGTGGACCAGCACTTTAGCCGCATGCTCAATGCGTATTCGGGCATCATCATCAATACGGGCGAGGATAACTACCTCACCACCGCCGACGCGGTGGAGCAAGCTCCGGCCGTGCTCGCATCGCAATTCATCAACGAGGCGTTCGCGCACCGCGCGGGCATGCCCGACCGGCAGATCGGCCTGGGTGATGCCTACGAGATTAGCCCCGATCTCGAAGACGGCTTCCTCTACCAGGTTGCGCAAGCCCAGCTCACGCGGCAAATCTTCCCGAATGCGCCGCTGAAATACATGCCGCCCACCAAACACATGACCGGCGATATTTTCAAAGGGCATCTGATCGACGCGATGTTCAATCTCACCTCGGTGATGACCAAGCAGACGATTCATCTCTGCGGCATGCTCACCGAAGCGATCCATACGCCGTTTCTCGGCGATCGGGTGCTGGCGATCGAAAACGCGCAGTACGTGATGAATACCGCCCGGCATTTCGGCGACGAGATCCAGATCAAGCCCGACGGCATCATCGAACGGCGCGCGCAGGGCGTGCTGACGGGCTGCGACGCGCTGCTCGAACGCGTTGCGGAGATCGGCTTGATGAGCGCGATCGAGGCCGCGCTGTTCGCCGACGTCAAACGCCCGCCCGACGGCGGCCGCGGCTTCGACGGCGTCTTCGAACGCGCGCCCGAGTACTGGAATCCGTTTGAGGACGCGCTGCAGGGGGCTACGGTATGAGCCGGATTCGGCCCTATGGCGATGCCACCGACGACGGCAAAGTCCAGCTCTCGTTCACGCTGCCGGTCGAATGGAGCGAGGCTGCCGACGAAGCCGCGCGCCAATTGGTCGGAAAGATGGGCTTTACCGACGTGCAGGTGGTGGAAGGGCGACGCATCGCCAAGGACTTTTCGTTCTTCGTCGTCTATGCGAGCACGGCCCAATCGATCGATTTCGCCACCATCAAGGCGCCCTCGGCGAAAGAGCATGCGATGTCGATGGACGAGGTGGATGCCTACGTCCAGGAGTCGCTGGGCCGCAAGATCCGCATCGCCGGGGCGTGCATCGGGACCGACGCCCATACCGTCGGCATCGACGCCATCCTGAACATGAAGGGCTACAAGGGCGACTACGGGCTGGAGCGCTACCATTCGTTCGAGACGTTCAACCTGGGCAGCCAGATCGCGGTGGAAGACTTCGTGAAATTCGCCAAGGAGCATGAGGTGGACGCGCTCCTCGCCTCGCAGGTGGTGACCCAAAAGGGCAGCGACGTGAAAAACTTCACCGCGCTTGCGGAGTTGCTCGAGGCCGAGGGGCTGCGCGACCGCGTCGTCCTGATCTGCGGCGGCCCGCGCGTGACCAATCTCATGGCGAGCGAGCTCGGGTACGACGCCGGCTTCGGGCGGGGGACCCTGCCCAGCGAAGTTGCGGCCTTCGTGGCCGTAACGCTGGCGAACCGGCGCGTCGCGACGCATTAGTGCGCCTGCATGGTTCCCCGGGCCTCGCGGCCAATAGGTCGGCAACGTGCTAAGTGACCTTCTTGGTTGGTTCACCGGCAAGGACGCCAATCGCCGCAAGTATCCGCGCAAGCGCAAGCCGTACCGCGCGACGGTTTCGGTGGATGGCGGGCTGACGCAAAAACCCGCGATCGGCTTGGACATCAGCGGAGGCGGCCTTTGCATCCTCACGCAGGAGCCGGTCGGCCGGGACGAATTCGAAGTCCGCGCCACCATCGAGACGCGGGTCCTACGCATGCGCGCACGCGCCGTTTGGCAAGATACCGTTTCGCATCAGGGCAAGTCGGTGTGGCGGTACGGGATGCGCTTTACCGGCATCACCGCCGACGATTGGGACGCGATCATCCGCTTTACCACCGATAAGCCGGTAGCCGAAACAAATAAGGCGCAGGACGAGCTCGTGACGGTGCGCATGACGCCCGACGACGCAAATCGTCTGTTGCCGACCAACCTGCAGAAGCGTTTGCTCGCGATGCTGGTCGAACGCCGGCGGCTGGCCCCGCTCGATGCGTCGGTGACGCCGCTCGTGCAGTATTTCTACTCCGGTGTCGTGCGCCACGAGAACGAGTTAGTCCATCGCTTGACGATTCAATCCAAAGTCGTCGGGCCCGAGGGCGCCGAAATGTACGAGACCCGATTCGTCTTCGACGATCGCGGCGACACCGTGCAGATGCTCAACTAAACACTTTCACCCACGTCATAAAAGGCCGTTCATGCAGAAGACCGCGCTCATCACCGGGATCACCGGGCAAGATGGATCCTACCTTGCCGAACTCTTGCTCGCTCAGGGCTATCGCGTCGTCGGCATGACGCGCCGTACGTCCACCGACGTGCACGAGCGCATCCAGCATCTCGTCGAAGATATCGAGATCGTCTCGGGCGATTTACTCGACCAGACCTCGATGACGAAGGTCGTGCAGACGGTGCGCCCGGACGAAGTCTACAATTTGGCCGCACAATCGTTCGTGCCGACCTCGTGGGACCAGCCGGTGCTCACCGGCGAATTCACGGCGCTCGGCGCGACGCGCGTGCTCGAAGCCGTGCGCGCCGTCGACCCGGCGATTCGCTTTTACCAAGCCTCCAGCTCCGAGATGTTCGGCAAAGTCACCGAAGTGCCGCAGCGCGAAACCACCTCGTTCTATCCGCGCAGCCCCTACGGCGTCGCGAAAGTCTACGGCCATTGGATTACCGTCAACTATCGCGAATCGTACGACATGTATGCGTGCAGCGGTATACTGTTCAATCACGAGTCGCCGCGTCGTGGCAAAGAATTTGTGACGCGCAAGATTACCGACGGCGTCGCGCGCATCAAGCTCGGGCTTGCGAAAGAGCTGCGGCTGGGCAATCTCGATGCGAAGCGCGATTGGGGCTTTGCCGGCGATTACGTGCGCGCGATGTGGCTGATGTTGCAGCAGGGGCACCCCGACGACTACGTGATCGCGACCGGGCGCACGCACAAAGTCAGCGACTTCGTGCGCATCGCTTTTGAAGCCGCGGGGCTGGGCTCGTACGAACCATACGTCGTCGTCGACCCGCGCTTCGTGCGCCCGGCGGAAGTGGATTTATTGATCGGCGACCCGTCGAAGGCCAAGCGCGAATTGGGTTGGGAGCCCGAAGTCTCGTTCGAGGATTTGGTGGCGATGATGGTTGCGGCGGATATCGACCGCGTCGCGGCCGCGCACCGTTAAGCGCCGTGCGCGCGCTGGTAACCGGAGCGGGGGGATTTGTCGGCCACTACGTGGTCGAAGCGCTACGCGCGCGCGGCGACGACGTGTTCCCGTACGGCGGCCCGCACGACGAAAAGGAACCGGCGCGCGTGGATGCGCGGGACGAAGGCGGCCTGCTCGCGATGTTGCATGCGACGCGGCCTAATCTCATCGTGCATTTGGCGGCGCAAGCCTTCGTGCCCGAATCGATCGCGGCGCCGCTCGAAACCTACGAGATCAACACACTCGGAACCGCGCGCCTAGCCCAAGCGATTCGCTCGTATGCGAGCGCCGGAAATCCGATGCCGCGCTTGCTGTTTACCAGCTCGGCCGAGGTGTACGGCAAGCGCGACGGAGGCGACTTCCCCTTGCGGGAAACGCTCGCGACCAATCCGTCCAATCCGTACGCCGCCAGCAAAGCCGCAGCCGAATCGATCCTGCTGGGCGAAGTGCACGGGTTCGGCCTCGACGCCGTGATCGTGCGCTCGTTCAATCATATCGGCCCGGGGCAGAGCGATCGTTTCGTCATCCCGAGCTTCGCATCGCAGCTCGCGCGCATCGCGGCCGGCGACGAGCAGATTCTGTGGGTGGGCAATCTCGATGCGCGGCGCGATTTTCTCGACGTGCGCGATGTGGTCGCGGCGTATTTGGCGCTGGCGGAGCGCGGCACGCCGGGCGAAATCTACAACGTCTGCAGCGGCGTCGCGCGGACGATCCGCGACGCGCTCCGCGAACTGATCATCGCCGCTCGCGTTCCGGTTGAGGTGCGCGAGGACCCGGAGCGCATGCGCCCCTCGGACGTGCCGCTCTTCGTCGGTGATGCGTCCAAGCTGCGCGCCGCGACCGGCTGGGAGCCGAGCGTGCCGTTCAAAGAGTCGATTCGCGATATCTATGCGGCCGCGGCGGGAAATACGCAGAATCGCTCGTAAGACAAGGCCCTCTTATGCCAGATCCACGCAACGAAGAACTCCAGGCGCTCGTCTTCAAAAACCGCGGCGCCCTCCTTTCGGTCCCGGCCGCGCTGCTCGCGGCGTTCGGCAAACCTAGCGCGTTCAGCGTCGCAGCGGGGCTCCCGCTCGCTCTGGCAGGCGAATTGATCCGCTGCTGGGCGGTCGGCTACTCGGGCGTCACCACGCGCGGTAACGTCGTCGAAGCGCCGAAGCTCGTTACCGCCGGGCCGTACGCGTACGTGCGCAACCCGCTGTACGTCGGCAACTTCATCACGGCGCTCGGCTTTGCGATCGCGTTCACCGGCAAGAATTCGCCGACCACCAAGGTTGCCTTGGTCGGAGGTTCGCTCGCGGCGATGGCCGCCGTATATGCGACCATTAGTCCGCATGAAGAACAGTTTCTGCGTTCGCAATTCGGCGACGAATTCGACCAGTATTGCGAGCAGGTTCCGCCGCTGATTCCGCTGGCGGAGCCCGCGGCCGAGCAGGCCGGTGAGTGGACGCCCAGCGTCATCAAAGACGCCGAAAGCAAAACCTTCGCGACGTTCGGCGCGATGCTCGTGTTGCTCGCGCTCAAGGCGCTCAAAGCCTAAAGCGCGCTTTCCCGCGATGCCGCCGTTTCGGTCGCGGCATTCGAGTTCTGAACGCGCTTTTTACGTGCGGTAAAAGTCGCACTCGCTAGGTAGCGATTGCAGCCCGGGCGAACCCGGTTCAAGTTATGAATCCCATGAACTCGCAAACCGTCGTCCTTTCAACCGCTCGCACGCCGTTCGGAAAGCTGGGCGGGGCCCTGGCTCCGCTCAGCGCGACCACGCTTGGGGCTGTCGCGCTGGCCGGCGCCTTGCGCCGCGCGGGCCTCGACCCGTCCGAGATCGAGCACGTGCTCTTCGGCGAGGTGCTCCAAGCGGGCGTCGGCCAAAATCCGGCCCGCCAGGTGTTGTTCAAATCCGGGCTTGCCAAGACCGTCACCGCCGAAACGCTGAACAAAGTCTGCGCGTCGGGAATGCTCGCGGTCGCGAACGGTATGCGGCTGATCAACACCGGTGCGAATAACGTGGTCGCCGCCGGCGGCATGGAATCGATGTCGAACGCGCCGTATCTGCTCAAGGAAGCGCGCAGCGGGTACCGCTTCGGCGACGGCACGCTCGTCGACGCGATGATCCACGACGGTTTGTGGGACCAATACTTTCCGATGACGATGGCGCAACAGGGCACCAAAGTGGCGAACGAAACGAAGATGACGCGCGAAGAGCAAGACGCGTTCGCGTACGAAAGCCATCGCCGCGCCGCCGCCGCTCACGATGCCGGCAACTTCGCCGACGAAATCGTTGCGGTGAAAGTTGCAACCAAGGCCAAGGGCAAAGTCGTGCTCGACGAGCTGCCGCAACCGGGGAAGGTGCGCGTTCCGGCCGCGGTCGGCGGCGGCGAGAACCGCGTGTGGAACCACGAGCCGTCGGCCGAATTTACGCTGGACTATGCCGCATACGCACCGTTCGTCACCGGCGACGTACCGTTTACGCTGGTCGATCGCGACGAAGCGGTGCGCCTGGACGCGAGCATCGAATCGATGGCCAAGCTCAAGCCGCTCGAACGCGACGGCACGATTACCGCAGCCAACGCACCGGGCGTCAACGACGGTGCCGCCGCATTGATTCTCGCGAACGCGGCGTATGCGAAAGAGCGCGGCTACGAAGCGCTCGCAACCGTCGTCGATCACGCGACGGTCGGTTGGGATTCGCCATACATCTGTTTTACGCCGGCGATGGCCGCGCAGAAGTTGATGGATCGCCACGGCCTCACGCGGAGCGATATCCACGTCTGGGAGATTAACGAGGCGTTTTCTACGGTCGCGATCGCCTCGGCGCGGAATCTCGGCTTGAACGCGAGCGACGTCAACCGCTTCGGCGGCGCGGTCGCGATGGGTCACCCGATCGGCGCTTCCGGCGCGCGCATCGTCGGCACGCTGATCAACCAGCTCCGCAAGCGCGGCGGCGGCCTCGGCATCGCCGCCATCTGCTCCGGCGGCGGCCAGGGCGATGCGATGCTGGTTCGCGTCGAATAACGCGAACCGGGACATGATCGATACGCAAAGTCGCGCGCAATTCGAACTCAGCGACGAACAGCGCCAGATCGCCGCGCTCGCGGCCGAATTCGCTCAAGGCGAAATCGCGCCGTTCATCGCGCAATGGGATCGCGACCACACCTTTCCGCGAGAACTCTACGGCAAGCTTGCGCAGATCGGGGTCATGGGCATCATCGTGCCCGAATCCTACGGCGGCGTCGGTGCGGATTACGTTTCGTACGCGCTCGCGATCGAAGAGTTGGCGCGCATCGATGCCGGCACGGCCACTACGGTTTCCGTGCACTCGATGATTTGCTCGGCGATTCTGCGCCTGGGCAGCGATGCGCAGAAGCAGCATTGGCTGCCCAAACTCGTGGCCGGCGGCATCGGCGGATTCGCGCTGACCGAGCCCGACGCCGGCTCCGACGCGGCCGCGATTCGCGGCAGTGCGAAGCGCGTCGAAACCGGTTACGTGCTGAACGGCCGCAAGCAATGGTGCACGAACGGCAGCGTCGCCGACGTGGTGATGGCGATGTTTCGTACGGGCGGCCCCGGCGCGAAGGGCGTGAGCGCGTTTCTCGTCGATAGCGCGACGCCGGGAATCGTCGTCGAGCGGATAACCGAAAAGCTCGGCATCCACACCAGCAACACGTGCGATCTGGCGTTCGACGATGCGCGCGTCGGCGACGATGCGTTGCTGGGCGCCTCGGGCGAAGGCTTCGGAAGCGCCATGACCGCGCTCGCGAGCGGACGGATCGGCATCGC
>DAHUXY010000163.1 GCA_027315505.1 Vulcanimicrobiota bacterium
CGGGCGATGCCGTCATCCTGATGGACGGCGATCTGCAAGACCCACCCGAACTCATCGAAGCCTTTATCGCAAAATACCGCGAGGGTTACGATGTCGTTTACGCCGTGCGCAGAACGCGCAAAGGCGAGAGCGCGTTCAAGCTGCTCACCGCGCGCATTTTCTATCGCACGATCAAACGCCTCACGAAGGTCGCGATCCCGGTCGACACCGGCGATTTTCGTTTGATGAGCCGTCGCGTCGTCGATGCGCTCAAACGCTCACCCGAACGCCATCGTTTTTTACGCGGCATGGTGAGCTGGGTCGGCTTCAATCAAACCGGCATCGAATACGATCGCGACGAGCGCCTCTCCGGCGTCACGAAATATCCGTTCACGAAGATGATCCGCTTCGCGATCGACGGCATCACGTCGTTCTCCGACGTGCCTCTACGCTTCGCATCGTACCTCGGCTTCATCTCGAGCGCGGCCGCATTCATTTACGCGCTCATCGTCGTCGGCTACAAACTCTTCAGCCTTCACCCGCCCGGCTACACCAAAGGCTGGGCCTCGCTCATCGTCGCCATCATCTTCCTCGGCGGCGTCCAGCTCATCAGCCTGGGCATCCTCGGCGAATACATCGGCCGCGTCTACGACGAAGTCAAAGGCCGCCCGCTTTACCTCATAGCGGAGATCGAACGCTCCTAGCCGGGCACCTAGAGCGTCGCGTAGACGAGGGGGTGCGGCGTTGGGCGGGCATCGCCGATCGTGATGGCGGTTTGCACCTGCCGTCCGTTCGCGTGCGCGCTATAACATTCGGCTAGCAGTTGCCCGCGCTCGACGCGGTCGCCGAGCCGCACGCTTAGGCGAATCCCGGCGGTCGGCGCTTTGCCGCTCCACTCGCGGGCGAGGTTTCCGAGCGCTACCGCGTCGATGCGTTCGACGTAGCCTTCGCGTTGCGCGTTCACCGGCTGCACGCGTTCGGGCAAGGCCAACGCCTCCAGCGCGTGCTTGCTGCCGCCCTGCGCTTCGATGAGTTCCACGAATTTTTCGTACGCGCCGCCGCTCTCGAGCACGCTCGCGGCGAGAGCGCGCGGCTCGCCGATGCAGGCCAGTTCCAGCATGGCGGTGGCGACCTGAAGGCACAGCTCGCGCACGCGCGCATCGAGCATGCGACCGCGCAAGAAATCGCGCGCCTCGATCACTTCGATGCCGGTCCCGATCGAACGGCCCAGCGGCTCGTTCATATCCGAGACGATCGCCTTCGCGCCACGGCCGAATTCGCGCGAGATATCGACGAGCGCTTGCGCGAGCTCCACCGCTTCGGCCCGGGTTCGCATGAATGCCGCCGAACCGCACTTGACGTCGAATACGAAGTGCTGCGCGCCGCCTGCGATTTTTTTCGAGACGATCGATGAAGCGATCAGCCCGAGGCTCGGCACCGTTGCGGTGCGGTCGCGCAGATGATACAAGCGTTTATCGGCGGGCACGAAGGCATCGCTCTGGGCGGCGATCGCGCAGCCGATGCGCTCGACTTGCGCGACGAACGCATCCATCGGTAGCGCGGCATTGAACCCGGCAATCGTTTCGAGCTTGTCGATCGTGCCGCCGGTGTGGCCCAAAGCACGCCCGGAAAGCTTCGCGACGCGTACGCCGCAGGCGGCCACCAGCGGCACGACGACGAGCGAGACGATATCGCTCACGCCCCCGCTCGAGTGTTTGTCCACGACGACGCTGTTGGGCGGATACTGCAGCGTTTGCCCGCTTGCGACCATCGCCCGGGTGAGCGCGGCGGCTTCGGCGATCGTCAGGCCGCGCCAAACGCAGGCCATGGCCATCGCCGCCATTTGGGCGTCGTCAACCGCGCCGGCCATATAGGCAGCCACGATCGTCTCCCAGAGCGACGGCTCCAGCGCTGCGCCCTCGCGTTTACGCTCGATCGCCTGGCGCATCGCCCGTTCGTCCATCACGCTCCCGGATTTCGCGAACGCGAACGCGAAGCCCGCCAACGTGCACTACCAGCCGGTCGTCGATCAGATCTCGGTTCGCGTTCCGCTCGACCCGCTGATGGGCATGTTTTTTGTCGCACTCTTCGCCGTCACGGCGATTTTGACGATGCGCCGCGCGAGCTATGGGCTGGCCTTGCTGCTCTTCGTCACGCCGTTCGCGCTCTATCGCGATGCCTTCGGGACGACGATCACGCTGCCGAAGGTCGTGCTGCTGGGTGCGATCGTCGGATTGCTCGGCTATGCGGGAGCGATCCGCTTTCTGCGCGAGCGCGAGTTCCGCGGCATCGCGATCGCGTTAGCCGCGCTCTGCGCGGTGACGCTGCTCACGATCGTCACCGCGCTGCATCCGACGCCGGTGCTACGAGAAACATTGAAGGCCCTCGAACATCTCATACTCTTCGCGGTGGCGTATGTCGCCTATCGCCTGGACCCGAACGATACGCTGCTGCTGCGCGCGCTCTGCGCGTCGGTCGCGCTGGTCGCGCTCTCGGCCCTGGCACAAGAGCTTGTGGGCGCGCCGTCGGCGCTGGTGCTCGGCGATACCGTCGTGCCGCGCATTGCGGGCGCGCTCGAGGGGCCCAATCAACTCGGCGGATATTTGGAGCTCGCGATCGCGGCGATCGGCGCTTGGGCGATGGAACGTCCGGGAAAAATGGCGGCGCTGAGCCTGGCGCTCGCGGGCTGCGCCGCGGTCCTCACGTTTTCGCGCGGGGCCGCGGTTGGGATCGCCGTCGCGTTGATCGTACTCGGCATCGTTCGGCGCGACCGCTGGTGGCGCGTGGGCGCTCCCACGCTGGCGGGGATCGGGATTGGCGGATGCGGCGCCGCCGCGTGGGGATTCGCAGCACATTCGTTCGGGTTCGCGCGCGTGGAGGCCGCGACCGACTATTCGGGCGGCGTCGGCAACCGGCCGGAGCTGTGGCGCGCGGCCTGGACGTTTTTTCGCGCCCATCCGTGGCTCGGCATCGGCGCCGGCAACTATCAGCTCGAACTCGGTCGCGCCGGCGTGTTCGGCGTGCGCACGCATGCCAATAGTTGGTACCTGCAGGCATTGGCCGAAGGCGGCATCGCCCTCTTCGCCGCCACGCTTGCTTTCATCGCGAGCGCGATTGCAACGCTGCGCGCGCACCTGTGCGACGCGCGGCCCTGGGCGCTCGGCGCCTTTGCCGCCACCATCGCCCTATGCGTCCATCAAACGGTCGATTATCTCATCTTCTACCAGAAAATCGGCACGCCGTGGATGCTGGCCATCGGTTTGGGAGCCGCGGCTATCTCCGGTCGTACGCGTTCGCGCCATGAGTCTGCTATAATCAGCGATTCATGACGACGACGCTTGCCCCAGAGGCTTCCCACCTGCACGATGCGCTCGTGCGCGCAATTCCGGCCTCGAGCCGCGCGCTGCGCGGGCTGATCGACCGGCTGGCGACCCGGCGCGGCACCTATGCGCTGCACGAAAGCGTCTCCGGCGCGCGGCCCGCGCTCCTAGCCGCGATCCATCGCGAATTGGGCGGGCAGATGTTGGTCGTCATGCCGACCGCCGACGTCGCCGAACGCGCCTTCGCCGATCTGCTCTATTACCTCGGCGAGGACGATCCCAAGACCGTCGCGCTCCTGCGTTCGCGCGATGAATCGATCGGCGCGATGGAAAGCCCGTCCGATCGCAGTGCGCGCATCACCCTCCTGGCCGATCTTGCCGACGGAACGCCGCGCATCGTGCTCGCGCCGGTATCGGCGCTCCGCCAATACGCGATGCCGCCCGCCGCATTCTCCGAGTTACGCTTTACGCTGCGCTGCGATGAAGAAGCCGGCTGGGATACAACGCTCGGGCGCCTCTATCGGCTAGGTTACGTTCGCACCGACGTCGTCAGCGCGGTGGGCGAGTACGCGGTGCGCGGCGGCATCTTGGATCTGTTCGCCGCCGCATCGGACCGCCCGGCGCGCGTCGAATTCTTCGGCGATACCGTCGAGAGCATTCGCAGTTTCGATATCGCCACGCAGTTGAGCGATACGTCCCTTGAGGCGTTGCGCATCGACCCGTGGAGCGAGATACCGCGCGACGCACACCACCGCGAAAGCGTGCTGGACCGCTTCACCGGCCCGGCTAACGTCCGCGACGCGCTTGCAAGCTACATCGAAGGCGGCGACGATCTACCGGACGCGTGGCTGCCGCTCGCATTTGACGAACGCGCGACCCTGCTCGATTACCTGCGTCCCGAAGGCGTCGTCGTGCTCGACGAGCCCGGCATGCTCGCAACGATCGAACGCGCGCTCGATGAAGAGCACTCGCGCGAGCAGAGCGTCTTGCTGGCGGGCGTTGAATCGGGCGAACTCTCGATCCGGGATTCCGAAGTAGCCGAGGCGTTGCTGGCCGACGTTGCGGTCGCTCATCCGACGCTCGCCGAGCTCGCGCCGCACCTTGCGGCCCACCCCACGCTGGTGCTCGCCGGCGGCATCGATCCCGACGCCGCGGGCGCGTTCGTGCCCAGAGTTGTGGAAGCGTTCGTCCTGGAATCGCGCCCGGCGGAACACTTCAATCGACAGATCGAACTCTTCTCGCAATCGGTTCGCGAGTGGGTCGCGCAGGGCGAAACCGTCGTGATCGTAAGTTCCGGCGTCTCACGAACGATCGATCTGCTGCGCGCGGCCGGCATTACCGCCGAGCGACGCTTGCGGCCGGCAAGCGACGGGCGCGAGGCGTTGCTGCGCGCGGCACCGGCCGGGCACGGCTACGTCGTGGTGGATCACGGCAATATCGAGAGCGGCTTTGCCATT
>DAHUXY010000169.1 GCA_027315505.1 Vulcanimicrobiota bacterium
GGCGGGGCCTGTGAGGGAGGAGCGGAGCCAGGATGGCGGGAGCGACGACGAACGGAGCAACTTTTTTCACACGATGTGAAAAAAGTGGGCGTCCCCGTCCCAACGGTGTAGCCTACCCCGCCACCAAACACCCGCCACCAAACCCCGGCCACAAGAAGCGCCCCCGGTCAAATCCCCGCGTACCATTCGTAGCCCTGGTCTTCCCAGTAACCGCCGTGGCCGCCCTCGATATTGGCGAAGCTGCCGACCACCTCAATGCGCGAAACCCACTTCGCGCTCTTGTAACCGAGTTGCGTGGGAACGCGCAGGCGCACCGGCGCGCCATGATCGGGGTCGACGTCCGCGCCGTTGAGGCGCAAGCCTAAGAGCGCCTGCGGGTGCATCGCCTGATGCAGGTCGAGGCTTTCGTAGTACTGCGTGCCCTGGTCGTCGCGGTCGAAGCAGTGGAAGACGACGTAGCGCGCATCGGCACGAGGCTGGGCGGCGGCGACGATATCGCCCAAGCGGACGCCGCTCCATTTGCCGATGACGCTCCAGCCTTCGACGCAGTCGTGCCGCGTAATCTGCGTTTGTTGCGGCATCGCGCGCAATTGCGCGAGCGTATAGGTGGACTTGCGATCGACGGCACCATCGACGGTGAGACGGTAGCCCCGGAAATCGCCGGCGAGCAAATCCATGTAGCGCGCGCTGGTGGGGGTCGGCAGACTGTCGATGCGATAGACGCTGCTGATCGCCGATTCGGGATACTCGCGGGCGAGGCCGCGCGTACCGATGACCGCTTCGCTCAAGCCTTGCGCCGAACCCAAGAAGTGGTGGAAGCCCGCATTGTTATTGAGCGCGGTGCCGATCGGCGAGCACGCTGCGAGCGCCGACGAGATGCTGCGTGCGAGGAAGAGTTTACGATTCATGGGCCGACTCCATCGCGTTCGCCCAAGCGATACCAGCCGGTAACCATCGAGCGCATTTGGTTGACGAGGCCTTGCGTCGCCACTTGAAAGGTGTGCACGGCGAAGAATCCGATGAGCAGCAGCATGCCGGCGAAGTGCCACAAGCGCGCGAACTGACGCCCGCCGAAGAGCCACGTGAGGGGCCCGGCGATCGCATCGATGCCGGGCGAAAGCGCGAGCCCGGTGAGGACGACGAGCGGCGTGATCACCAGGCCGATCGAGGTATATGCGGCTTTCTGCAACGGATTGTAGGTACCGTGCGGCGGCGGCTCTTTGCGGAGCTTGAGATAGTACGCTTGCATCGGCCACAGTTTCGGGATATCGCTCGGTCGCAGGAGCATCTCGGCGAGATTGCCCTTTATCGCGCTTGAGACGAGCCAGGCGAGCCAACAGACCGACGCCACCCAGGCGAAGAAGAAATGCCAGCGGCGGCCGTCGGCGAGATCTTGATAGGACGGAATCGTGATCCACCCCGGGAAGGCCCGTCCACTCTGCGAGCCCATGCCGTCGTCGGTCCAGCCGAGCCAGCCGGTGGTGGTGAAGGTGTGGCCGAAAACCGTCGTCGTCCCTACGCCTTGGGCGGGCGAATCGATCGAAAGCACGCGGTGCGCGGGGCTGCTCTTATCGGAGGCGTCCAAATAGGGCGCGGCGTTGAAAATCTGCAGCCCGCTCGAGACCAGCACCAAAAAGGCGATGACCCAGACCCAATGGGCGAGGCGCGTGACGAGATTGTAGCGGTAGACGGTCCGGTCCATACAGGGAGTATAACGCCTCCCAGGCGAGCCCGGATGATTTCGAGAATCCGAATCCCTCGCTATGCCTGCACTGACACTCACTATAGACGAAGAGATCGCCCGGGTGACGCTCGCGCGCCCCGACGTGCGGAATGCTTTCAATGCCGACCTCATCGGCGAACTGCGCGAAACGTTCGAGCGCCTCTCCGACGAGCCGCTCGTCCGCGTCGTCGTCCTCGCGGGCGAGGGCAAGTCGTTCTGCGGAGGCGCCGACATTCACTGGATGCGCGGCGCGCTCGATCTCTCGTACGACGAAAATCTCGCCGACGCGGAGCGCATGAGCGATATGTTTCGCGCGATCGACCGCTGTCGCAAACCGGTCGTCGGCCGGATACACGGCGCGGCGCTCGGCGGCGGCGCCGGCCTGGCTGCGGTCTGCGATATCGTCGTCGCGAGCGACGACGCCGTCTTCGGTTTTACCGAAGTGAAACTGGGGATCATCCCCGCGGTCATTTCGCCGTTCGTCCTGGCAAAGATCGGCGCGTCGTACGCGCGCGCCCTCTTTCTTACCGGCGAACGCTTTCTCGCGCCGCGCGCAAAAGAGATCGGCCTGGTACACGAAGTGGTGACGGCCGGCGATCTCGACGGCGCCGTGCAGCGCGTCGTAAAAGAAGTGCTGACCGCCGGGCCGCTTGCGGTTTCCGCCGCGAAGCAATTGATTTGCGACGTTCGCGCCGCGAGTTACGAAGCATCGCGCGAACTCACGGCCCGCGCCATCGCCGCGCAGCGCATCACCCCCGAGGGCCAAGAGGGGCTCTACGCCTTCGTCGAGCGTCGTAAAGCGAGCTTCTCGCTGTGATTCGCCGGTTATTGATTGCGAACCGCGGCGAGATTGCCGTGCGCGTCGCCCGCGCCGCGCGCGAAATGGGCATCGTACCGCTCGGCATCTATTCGCAGGCCGACGAGCGCGCCTACCACCTTGAGTTTATGGACGACGCGCGGTGCGTCGGGCCGGCTCCGGCGGCGGAATCGTATCTCGATATCGATGCGGTCATCGCGGCGGCGGTGGGCATGCACGCGGACGCCGTCCACCCGGGCTATGGGTTTCTCTCCGAGCGCGCCTCCTTTGCCGCGGCCGTTCGCCAGGCGGGGCTGACGTTCGTTGGGCCGTCGCCCGAAGCGATGGCGGCGATGGGCAGCAAGATCGATGCAAAGCGCCGCGTGCGCGATTTCAACGTGCCGGTCGTCCCCGGCTACGAAGGCGACGATCAGTCGCTCGCGCAGCTCCGCATGCAGGCGGAAGAGATCGGCTTTCCGCTATTAATCAAAGCTAGCGCCGGCGGCGGCGGCCGCGGCATGCGCGTGGTTGAATCGCTCGCGCAATTCGACGAGGCGCTCGGCGCCGCCAAGCGCGAGGCGCTCGCGGCGTTCGGTGACGACGCGGTGTTGCTCGAACGCTACCTGCGCGATCCGCGACATATCGAGTTTCAGGTGTTGGGCGATGCGCACGGTAACATCATTCACGTCGGCGAGCGCGAGTGCTCGATCCAACGGCGCCATCAAAAAATCGTCGAAGAGGCGCCCTCGGTCGCGATGACGCCCGAGTTGCGCGCGCGAATGGGCGAAGCCGCCGTGAACGCCGCGCGTTCGGTGGAGTACGTCAACGCCGGAACCGTCGAGTTCATGCTCGATAGCGACGGGCTCTTCTACTTCCTAGAGATGAACACGCGGCTCCAGGTGGAGCATCCCGTGACCGAACTGGTCTACGGCATCGATTTGGTGCAGTGGCAACTGCGCATTGCAAACGGAGAGCGGCTGACGCTCTCGCAAGACGACGTTCGCCCGCGCGGGTGGGCGATCGAAACGCGCATCTACGCCGAAGATCCCGCCAATCACATGCTGCCCTCGATCGGCACGATCGAACGATGGGCGCCGCCGGAGGGCCCCGGCATCCGCGTCGATTCCGGCGTGCGCACCGGGAGCGAGGTGAGCGTGTACTACGACCCCATGCTCGCGAAGCTCATCGTGTTCGGCAGCGATCGCGCGCATGCGATCGCGCGCTTGGAGCGCGCGCTTGACGATTTCACGATCGACGGCGTCCGCGCCAACGTGCCGCTGCTGCTGTGGATCGCCCGCAACCAGGGCTTCCGCGACGGCGACACGACCACGAGTTTCCTTGCGAAATACCTCGACGAATCGATCTTCTCGCGGCACGAACTTTCGGACGAGCAAAAGGTGCTTGCGGTTGCGTCGATGCTGCTCGACGGCGCGGCTCCGTGGCGCATCGGCGGTATCGGCATACCGTTGCGCCTCGAGGCCGGCGGCTCCGTTTTCGAAACGGTCGCCAGCGCGACCGCGCAGCCCGATGCATGGCAGTTGGAAGGCGACCTTATCGGGAGACTCGTAGCCCGGCGCCACGGCGAGCGCATCGAAGCGAGTTTGGGCACCCTTCACGCACGCGGCGAGAGCGCGCGCGGCGCGCAACGCTTTGCTGCGCCCCCATCTGCCGACGCCGCAAACAGCGCGGGCGCCATAGCCGGAGCCGGGAGCGTCGTCGCGCCGATGCCGGGGAAAATCGTTAAGATCGCGGTACGCGAAGGCGACGCCGTAGCGTCGCGTTCGCTCTTGATCGTGCTGGAAGCGATGAAGATGGAACACCGCATCGAGAGTATCGGCGACGCCACCGTCAAGACCGTCCTCGTGCGCGAGGGCGATATCGTGAGCGGTGGCGCGCCGCTCGTGCAGTTGGACTAATCGCTGATCGGAGGCACCGTCGTCACCGCACCTGCGGTAACGGTTGCCGATGCGCTAACCGCGAGCGTTGCTCCGACCGAGGCGTCGAAGCCGGTGGCCGTAACCGAGGCGCCGGCCAGCGTCGTGTACGTGTTGAGCACTTCGAGCGTGTAGGTTCCGGCCGCGAGCGCGTTGACCGTATAGTTACCGTTAGCATCGGTCACGCCGCTGTTGACGACCGTGCCACCCTGCAGCGCTTCAACCTCCGCGCCGGCAACCGGCTTCCCGGCTTGATTGACGACCGATCCACTCAAGCTCCCCGACGTCGCCTGCTCCGTCGCGACCATGACGGGTTTGAGCATGAACGAACCGTTTCCGGTTTCAACGATGGATTGGGCGGCGTTGAAATCCAGCACGAATCCGTAGGTTGTGCCGGCCTGCGCGTTCAACCCGACGTTGACTTTGAGACCGGCCGTACCCGACCCGTCGCCGCCATCGGTGCTGTTGGCGTTCCCGAACCCGCCGGTGGTGCCGCTGGGGACGGTGAGCGGCATCGTGTGCGAGACGCCGTTGGAATCGGTATAGACGATCGTGGTCGTAGCGGTATCGAGCAGCAGACGTATCTGCTGGTAGTTGCCCGCCGGGATCGAGCCCGTAAAGCTCAAGGGCGTTGCAGCGGAGGTATAGTTGAGGATATTCACGACGTCCGGCGTCGCGAATGTTTGGATGGCCGTCGGAGCGGCGCCGTTGCCGACAACCTCAACCTTATCGATGCCCAGATTGACGGCCGTTACCGTGTTTCCGCTCATTGCGAACGGCGCATCGATCATCGCGACATTCATTGTCGCGTTCTGCGCGGTCGGGGTGGTTCCCACGCCGCCGGAGGACCCACCGCCTCCGCAGGCGGCCAGAAACAGCATCGCGGCTGCGGCGGCACTCGTCTTTCTATCCATAATGTTCATCCTCCACAACGTGGCCCAGGGCTAAGCGCATGGGCTTTTGGTCCTAGTACCTCGAACTGCTTTTCCAAATGTTCCGCAAACTAAACCCGGTGAAAACGATGTTCGCCCTTACAGGCTTGCTCGGCCGCGCATGGTAGGATAACCCGATGGCTGCTCGTCGCACGATCGTAATGATTCCGGGATACAACGAACCGCCCGACCACTTCGATATTCTGGTCGAGGGGCGGCGTGGGATCCCGGGGCTGCGCGCGCACGGATTCGATTGCCTCACCTTTCCGGCCGCCGACGACCACCTGCGCGACCGCATCGATCGCTTCGCCGAATTTTTGACGCAGTTGCATACGAACGGACATCCGTTTCCGGTGGTGCTGCTGGGCTATTCGTTGGGCGGCCTGGTGGTGCGCGGCTTTTTGCGCGCGTATCCGCACCGCTCTCACGAAATTAGCCACGCGATCATGATCGCCACGCCGAATTGGGGCGTCGTGACGCTGGCCTTGCCGCACATTACGCGCATGCTGCGCATCCCCGATAAGGCGATGGGCGATATGAACTTGGGCTCCGATTTCATGCGATGGCTGAACGGCACCGGCGGGCATTGGACGGAGCCGCCCGGCGGCGGCGAACGCGTCTGGACCTTGGACGAAGAACCGTGGGTAGGCCCGATCGATACGCCGATGCTGACGATTATGGGCCTGATCCCCTCGCGCGGCGGCGATAACGACGGGCTGGTGTGGGGCGACTCCGCGACCCTGGGCAGCCGCATCCCGGCGCACTTCGTGATCGGCCCGCACTGCAACCACATGAACATCATCGGGCACTTCGACCCGCTCATCATGCTCACGAAAGGCTTTCTCGCCAACACGCGCGCGTGGCCGATCGTGCTGAGCACGATCCTGCAATTTACGCAGGCGCAACTCTTGGCGAAAGTGGAGATGTAATACCGAGCGTATGAGACTCCCCAAATCCGTAACCTTGGTCGAGATGGGCGCGCGCGACGGCCTGCAGAACGAGGCCGCCGTCATTTCCACCGACGATAAAGTCCGGTTCATCGATCTGCTCTCGCAAACCGGGCTGCGGTGGATCGAAGCGACCTCGTTCGTGAGCCCGAAGGCGATTCCGCAACTCAGTGATGCGCCCGAAGTGTTTGCGCGCATCGTGAAGGCGCCCGGCGTGCGCTACCTCGTGCTCGTGCCGAACCTCAAAGGCTACGAACGCGCCAAGGCCGCGGGGGCCGATGCCATCGCCGTTTTCACAGCATCGTCGGAAGCGTTCACCAAACGCAACATCAACATGACGATCGACGAATCGCTCGAAACGTTTCGCGCCGTCGTGCGCCGCGCAAAAGACGACGGTATGTGGGTGCGCGGGTACGTCTCGACCGCCTTCGGATCGCCGTTCGGCGATACCGTCACCCCGCAGATGGTCGTCGACGTTAGCGTCAAGCTCATGGAGATGGGCTGCGACGAGCTCTCGATCGGCGATACGATCGGCGTCGGCGTGCCGAGCCAGGTGGAAGAGCTCGTTCCGATGCTGGCAAAGCAGATTCCGCTCGATCGGCTCGCGATGCACTTCCACGATACGCGCGGCACCGCGCTCTCCAACGTCTACGCGGCGCTGCAACAATGCATTCATATTTTCGACAGCTCCGCCGGCGGTTTGGGCGGCTGCCCGTACGCGCCGGGCGCAACCGGCAACGTGGGCACCGAAGACGTGCTCTACCTCCTGCACTCGATGGGCATCGAAACCGGCGTCGACCTCGCGAAAGTTCGCGCGGCATCGCGCTTCATCGCGGCAGCTGTCGGCCACGCACTGACCAGCAAAGCTTTCCAAGCCATGGAAGCCTCCGATGAAAGGGCCAAAGCCTCCACATGATCGTTCGAGCGGGCATTCTTTACGACGGAACCATGGACGCGCCGCGGCGCAACGTCGACATTACGATTGAAGGCACGCGTACCGCAAGCGTGCAGAACGCCGTCGAAGGCGCCTCGCCCGACCTCACCGCCGCATGCGTGACGCCGGGCCTGGTGAATGCGCACGTGCACGTGGAGATGAACGGCCAACCCGATACCATGGCAGCGCTCGCGCAGATGCCGCAGAACGAGCGGCTCTTGCACGCCGTCGAAACGGT
>DAHUXY010000180.1 GCA_027315505.1 Vulcanimicrobiota bacterium
GTCGATGAGGAGCAGCTACGGCGCCCGGCCCATTGGGACATGACGTTTATTCGCCGGTTCATGCTCGCCTTCGGACCGATTTCATCGATCTTCGACTTCGTGACGTTCGGCGTGATGTATTTTGTCTTTCACGCGGGGCACCAGCTCTTTCGAACCGGTTGGTTCGTCGAATCGCTCGCGACGCAGTCGCTGATTATTTTTCTGATTCGCACGCGCCGCGTCCCGTTTTTCACGAGCCGCGCGAGTTGGCAGCTTACGGTAGCCACGGCCGCCATCGTCGCGATCGGGATGCTGCTGCCGTTTACGCCGCTCGCCGGCCCGCTCGGATTCGTCCCGCTACCGCCGGCATTCTTCGCCGTGCTCGGACTGATGATCCTCACCTATCTCGCCTTGGTCGAATTCATGAAACGCCTATTCTACGGCGCACCTCCGACGATGGCACACAAATAAACCTGCACAGGCCGCTCTGAATTAACTGCCCCGCGAGAGAGTGTGCGGGGCAACAAAAGACAAAATGCGCTCGAAAGCGCATTTTGGCGGTTATTGGTGGAGCTGTCGGGGTACTGCCCCCCGAGTCCGAAAAGCCTAACCGACGTGTTCTCCAGGCTCAGCTTTGACTTTGGCTTACTCTTCCGGACGTCTCAAAGCGGGACTTACCGGTTGCAGCAGATTCTTTATCTCGTACGGCCGTCGAATCACGCGAACGTACCAGCCCGAATTTATGGCCGGAAGGCAGAGCGGTTCGGGCCGACCCTCTGCGTCCGGTCGCTAACCTAAATTAGGCAGCGAGTGCGTATTGATTGTTGGCAGTTATTGCCGTTGCGATCGTTTTAGGAGAGCTCGCAACTCCGCCTGCTCACGCCGACCACGGATCTTCCCGTCGAGCCTAGTTCAGCCCCATGGAAGACACCCCGCAGAGGGTGACATCCCACTATACCACGGCGTGCAAGCGGAAGTTTCAGCGCCGCAGCGCCGTGCCGCCGGTAAAGCCGGAGACTGCCCCGCGAATGCGCTCGGCCTCCGCGCGGAGCGATGCGGTGAGGGCCTGAAGCTCGTCCGAGGCCTCGGCGATGCGTTCGCCGCGGGCGGCCACGGCCTCGACCCCTTGGGTCGTCTCGCTGACGGCCTGCGCGCCCGAGAACGAGGATATCTCCAGCGCGTCCGCCAGCGCCATCAGGGTGGTGGCGAGTTGCGCGTTATCTGTCGTCACGCGCTCCACCATCAGGGTCGATTCCACGAGCGCGTCGGTCGCCTGCTTCTGTTCGCGCTGCGATTTCACCACCGCGTCGATGCGCGCGCGGACCAGGTTGACGCTATCGACGATGCGGGCCAGCGCGTCGGCAACCTGGGCGGTCTTCTCGCGGCCTTGTTCCATCGCGATGCTCCCGCGATCGGTCACCGTAACCGCGCGCTCGGTTTCGCGCTGCACCGAGGCGATCAGCCCGGCGATCTCTTTGGTCGAGCTCGCCGATGAATCCGCGAGCTTGCGAATCTCGTCGGCGACCACCGCGAAGCCGCGGCCATGTTCGCCCGCGCGCGCGGCTTCGATCGCGGCGTTGAGGGCAAGCAGGTTCGTCTGGTCGGAGATTTCGTCGATTTTCTGCGTGATCGAGCCGATCTGCGTGGAGCTCAGGCGCAGCGTTTCGATCGTTTTGACGAGCTCCGTCATCACCTCGGCGGCTTCTTCGGACGTGCGATCGGCTTGAATGATCGCCGCGGTCGCAGCATCGGCGTTCTTGCCGGTCTCGCCCGAAATGGCGAGCACTTCGGTTGCGGCCTCGATCGTGGCTTTGGCGGTTTGCGCGAGCTGGTCGAGCCCGGCGGCGTTGCTCTGCGCCGCAGCGCCCAGCCGTTCGGCCGTCGCCTGCGCTTGCCCGGCCATCTTGGAGAGTTCGCCCGCGCCCTGCGTCACCTGCGCGACCGCGCCGTCGAGCGTGAGCATCGTCTTGGCAACGCCGGCGAGATCGCGCGCGTTCGAGCGCGCGTCGGCCACGAATCCATCGGAGCGGGTCGAGAGCGCAACGGCGGAATCTTCAAGCAGGGCCGCCGTTTCGCGCACGTTGCCGACGACGGTGCGAATGGCTTCCACCACGCGTTGCATGGCGATCGCCACGATATCACGGTCCGAACTCGGCGCGATCGCTACGGCGAGATCGCCGCCCGCGAGGCGCTCACCGCTCTCGGCCAGGCGCGCGAGCCCGATACTGGCATCCGCAAACGCGGCCACCAGCAGGCCGGCCTCGTGCGGAAGCCGCGCCTCACCGTGCAGTTCCGCTCCGCGCAGCACGTCGCCGTTGCGCAGGCGATCCATCAATTCGACGGTATGCAAGATCGGGCGCGCGATGCTGCGCGAAAGGATGCGCGCGGCTAAGATCGCGATCAGCAGCGCGACGAGCAGCGCGCACCCCGCGTAGATCGCCCCGACGTGCATCGCTTCGGGTACGGTCAGTCTCGAAGCTTGCAGCTCCAGCAACACGTGGGCCGCTCCGCCGGCCGTGGTAACGAGCGTCACCACGATCACCACCGCGAGCACCGTCAATATGCGGCGCGCGATGCCGCCGCGAGCGGCGGCACTCACCGGAATATACTCCCCGCGCACCGATGCGACGATGGCGATCAGTTCGGCCACCATCACTTCGGCGTTGAAATAGTTCAGCGCCCCGTCGACGAGCGCGCCGCCGATAAACCCGCCGCAGGCGATCGGCAAGAGATTGGCCCCGAGCGGAAGCCCGGCGAAATGATTGCCGATCAGCGCCGCGAGCACCGCGCCCGCCGTGTAGGCGCCCACGAAGTTGAGCACGATTTGGATGCGGAACCACTCGAGGCGCCGCAATGCGGCCGCCGTCGAGAGGCCGGAACCCGGCTCCAACCGGTCGCGAACGTATGCGAGATAGTGCCGGTCGATCGCGTGGGCAACCGGCAGAACGACCACCGAAATAGCGGCGGCGGCGATCACGATGTCCAGGAGTTCGCGCGCCGTGAAGTTTCCCAGCACGCCGATGATCAAGACCGCGGCGGGAATTGCGGCCAGGGCGGTGATCAGCAGGCCGCGCTGAAATGCGCGAACGCGCTCGTCGTAAAGGCGAGCGGCTCGCTGCAAGGTTATCGGATCGATCGAGGTGCTAACGTTAAGCCTCCGCCGCGACGGAGGTGGCGATCGTCGAGACGATCATCATGATGATAGCGCCCACGAGGGTGGACTCCCAACCGGGCCAGGGCGACCCGGTGGTCTTGAAACCGGGCGAGAGCCAGACGGTAAGCGCGAAGAGTATCCAATTGATCACGATCGAAAATAAGCCGATCGTGACGATCGTCAGCGGTAGGGAAATCAATTTGAGAATGGGCCCGATGACGGCGTTGACGATGCCGAAGATGACCGCCGCAATCGCTGCGTCCCCCCATCCGTTCAGATGGAAGCCGGGAACGTAGGTCGCGATCAAATAGAGTGCGATAGCCGTTATAACAAACCGTATCAGTAGTTTCACGGACGTGCTCCTTCGAGCGCAGTCTTAATCTGCGCAGCTAGCGCTGGGGTCATGCCCTTGATCGCCGCGATCTCGTCGATGTCGGCACGTTTGATGGCCGCCACCGATCCGAACGCGGTGAGTAGGCGTTTCTTGCGAACCGGCCCGACGCCTGCGAGCGCGTCGAGGGCGGACCGCGTCATCGCCTTGTCGCGCTGCTGCCGGTGATAGGTGATCGCAAAGCGATGCGCTTCGTCGCGAATGCGCATCACCAGGTGTAAGCCCGCCGAATTAGGCGGTAGGACGATCGGCTCATTTTGCCCGGGCAGGTAGAGCCATTCGTGCTCTTTGGCAAGTCCCGCGACGGGAATGCCGGTCATATCCATGGATTCGAGTACCTCGACGACCGCGTGAAGCTGGCCTTTCCCGCCATCGATCAAGAGCAAATCGGGTTTCTTGTTGAAGCGTTCCTTCTTCGCAAGTTCGATCTCTTGCGACGAGAGGCTCGGCTCGGCTCCCTCTCTCGTTTCGCGGACGTCGTCATCGGTCGCCCGCCGCAGATAGCGCAAGCGGCGCCGCAACGTCTCTTGCATCATCGCGAAATCGTTCGGTCCGCGATCGTACTGAATCTTGAATTTGCGGTACTCGCTCTTCTTCGCCCGGCCCTCGACGAAGACCACCATCGACGACACGGCGTTGGTGCCTTGAATGTTGGAGATATCGTAACACTCGATACGGTGCGGGGGCTCCGGCAGTTCGAGTGCGTCCGCCAGCTCGGTGAGCGCGCGGGCCTGCGCGCTCTCTTGCAGCTCCTGATGCATCAGGAACGCCTTGAGGTTCTGCTCGGCATTTTTCTGCACCAGGCGCATATATTCGGCGCGCACGCCGCGCTGCGGCTGCAGGATGCGCACGCGCTGGCCTTTACCGTCCGAGAGCCACGATTCGATGAGCCCGCGCTCGCTCGGCAGCGCCTGCACCAGCAGTTCCTTGGGGATTGCGCTCGCTTGCGCCGAGACCGCGCGCGCCCGCGTCTTGAGCGGGATCGGCGATTGGTTATCGCGCGCGACGCGCGTGAGCGCCGCCAGCTCCTCGCGGTCCGGCACCGCCGCCGTTCGCGACGTATAGAACTGCTTGAGGAACTCACCCATCAGTACGTCGTCCGGTTGGTCGACGACGCCGTCCAGGATGAAGTGCTCCTGGCCGAGCAGCTTGCCGCCGCGTACGAGAAAGACTTGCATGCACGCCTGCCCCTGCGCGCGCGCGATCGCGACCAGATCCATATCCAGTCGCGATTTCCACACGACGAGCTGCTTTTCGGTGACGCGCCGCACTTGGACGATCCGGTCGCGGATGCGCGCGGCCGTCTCGAAATTCATCTCCTCCGCCGCGCGGACCATGTCGCCCGAGAGGCGCGAGAGCAACGATTCTTGCTTGCCCTCCAGAAAGAGCACGACTTCGGCGACCATCGCGTCGTAGTCGTCTTGCGCCTGGTAGCCGACGCAGGGGGCTAGGCAGCGCTTGATGTGATACTGCAGGCACGGGCGCTTGCGCGTGCCGTCGATCGGCTCGCGACAGGTCCGCAGCGGAAACACCAGCCGGACCAGATCGATCAGCTCGCGCAGCCCGTGAGCGTCGGTGTAGGGGCCGAAGTACCGCGCGCCGTCGTCCTTCACCACGCGCGTAAACACCACGCGAGGAAAGGGCTCGCTCGTGACCTTGAGATACGGGTAGCGCTTGTCGTCACGCAGCCGCACGTTGAACGGCGGCTGGTAGCGTTTGATGAGATTCGCTTCGAGGATGAGCGCCTCAACCTCATTGGTGACGACGATCGTGCGCACGTCCACCACGCGCTCGACCATCGCGACCGTGCGCGGATGATGCACGGCGGAGTCCTGAAAGTACGAGCGGACCCGGCTGCGCAGCGAGACGGCCTTGCCGATATAGAGAATCTCACCCGTGCGTCCCATCATCTGGTACACGCCGGGAGCGTCGGGAATATTGGCGAGCGTCTGCTCGAGCGATTTTTGGTGTTCGATGATCGACATGATGGGTGTGGTGCAGATTCCTTCGAGGCCCGGGTCGCGGAGGCTTTGAAACAACCGCCGTTCTCAATGATCGATTCAGCATGGAGGCTACCGCTACGGCGCTGGCAATCGGAGGCGTTCGACGCGTGGTGGGCCGATCGCCCGCGTGACGCGCTGGTCGTAGCGACCCCCGGCGCAGGTAAGACCCGCTTCGCGGCCCGTTTAGGCCACGCCGTTCTGGCGTCGGGCGCGGCGCGGCGCATTCTGGTCGTCGTTCCGCGCGAACATCTCAAGGCCCAAACCGCCAAAGCGATGGCGCAGGCCGGCATTCGCATCGACGACCGCTTCGAAAACGCCAGCGGCGGCCTCGCACCCGACGTGCACGGCGCCGCGGTCACTTACCAGCAGGTCGCAATCGCCCCGCAGCTCTATCGCGCCCTTACCGAGCAACCAACCCTCGTCGTGCTCGACGAGATCCACCACGCGGGCGACGGCGCGAGCTGGGGGACGGCGCTCAAAGAGGCCTTCGGCCGCGCCGTGCATCGGGTGAGCCTCTCGGGCACGCCGTTCCGTTCGGACGGTTCGGCCATCCCGTTCGTCCATTACGAACGCAGCGAGTGCATTCCCGATTACTCCTACGACTACGCCGACGCGCTGCGCGACGGCGTCTGTCGCCCGCTGGTCTTTCCGCTCCAAGGCGGTTACGCCGAATGGGTCAGCAAGGAAGGCGAGCTTCACGCGGCATCATTCGAAGAAGCGCTGCGCTCGAAGAGCCGCATGAGCGAGCGGCTGCGCACGGTGCTTTTGCAGCCCTCTTGGATCGGCGATGTCATCGAGAAGGCGAACGAGCGGTTGCTGCAGCTGCGCTCCGGCGGGCATGCCGATGCCGCAGGGCTCGTGATCGCCATGAACCAAGAACACGCTCGTTTCCTCGCCGACCTGCTGCACGCGCGGATCGGCGTGAAGCCCACAATCGTGCTCTCCGACGAAGACGGGGCCTCGCGAAAGATCGCCTCCTTCGGCCGCTCGCGCGACCCGTGGATCGTCGCGGTGCACATGGTCTCCGAGGGGGTCGATATCCCGCGCCTGCGAGTGGGCGTGTACGCCTCCAACGTCGTGACCGAGATGTACTTTCGTCAGTTCTGCGGCCGCTTCGTGCGCGCCCAACGCGGCGGCGGCACGCAACACGCGTTCGTCTACCTGCCCGACGATCCACGGCTGCGCGAGCTCGCCGCCCGCGTCACCACCGACGTGCGCGGCATCCTGCATACGAAACTCGAGCTCGGCGACCTGGAATTGGCCCAGCGCGTTCGTACCGAGGCGCCGAGCGACAACCTGTTCGAATCGATCGCCGCGAATATGGCCGGCGAACGGGTGCTCGACTACGGCCCGCTCTTCAACCCGGCGGCATTTCTCGTGGAGGAAGCACCGCTCGAACGCGGGCGCACAGCCACGGCCGAGCGCCCGAGCGAGCACGAGGCAGAACCCGAGCCGCTCCTGAGCGTCTCCGAAGAGAAAGAGCTGCTGCGCAAATCGCTCTCGTCGCTCGTCGCGCAGGTCTCGCAACGCTTCGGCATCGAGCACCGCAAGATCCACGCCACGCTCAATCAGCGCTTCGGTGGGCCGATCGCCCGCGCGACCGTGGAGACCCTGCGCAAGCGACGCGAGGCCGCGCTACGCTGGCTCGAACGCGGCTACGACGGACTCAATTAGGCGGCGCTCGCCTTGTTGCGGCGCATCGCGACGAAGGCGATGACGGCGGCCAGCACCAGCGCGACGGCCAGCAGCACGAGGCCGCCTTTGTGGAGGAGCGGCATCAGCTTGTTCAGATCGTGCCCCACCGCATTGCCCAACAGCACCAGTCCGCCGCAGAAGAGCAGCGAGCCGAAGGCATACCACAGGTAGAATGGCCCGAGCGACATCTCGGCGATGCCCGCCGGGATCGATACGATGCCGCGAATCACCGGGATGAAACGGCAGATAAAGATCGAGAAGCTGCCATATTTTTCGAAGAAAGCGTGGACGCGATCGAGGTTCGCGTGCGTGAGGTGGACGTACTTGCCGTAGCGATCGATCAAGGACCGGCCGCCGTACTTGCCGGCTGCATAGCCCACGGACGCGCCCGCCAACTCGCCCACGACGCCGACGGCAATCGCCAGCCATAGGCTCGAGAGGTGCCCGGTAGCCACCAGCGCTCCCGCGACGGTCATCACTACTTCGGCGCCGACCGGGGCACCGATATTGCCCAGCGCCATCGCCACGAACAGCCCCGCGTAGCCGTAATGATCGACCAGCGCGATAATCGCGCTCTGAAGGTGTGCCATGCCTGGACCTTACTCCCGTGCCGTAGCGGTGTTTCGCATCGCGGCGGCGCGACGCAAGATTTCGGCCGCCACGCTGCCGCCCTCGGCGCGCAGCGCTTCGAAAAGATCGATCGGCTCGACGTCCCGGCCGGCGGCGCACTCTTCGGCCAGAGCCACGATTTTGCGCACCCGCGGCGTGACGAGAATGCCCTCCCACAGGCGCTCTTCGCCGGTGCCCAAGTTGCGGCGCGCCTCCGCGTGCACTTCCCGGATATCCACGCTCGCCTCGGAGAGGGTACGCAGAATCTGCGTGTCGCGCTCCTCCAATAGTGCCACTATCAGGTGCTCGGCGCCCACGTAGTAATGATTGTGATTGCGGCACTCTTGTTCCGCGGCGCGTAAGACTCGCCGCGATGCCGGGCTAAATTTGGCAAACAATCCAGGCAGACCACTCCGGAAATGTACCGGGGCTTACGACCGATGTCGTAAGCCCCAGCGCGAACCTATCGGGGCGACTGGATTCGAACCAGCGACCTCTACGTCCCGAACGTAGCGCTCTACCAAGCTGAGCCACGCCCCGACAAACTCCCGGTAGTTCGCACGGGCGGGTCACGCTCCTTCCAACCAGGGGAAAAACAACGGGCATAAGAACACCGCTTCTACCCATGAGATACCTCATCGTCGGGTGCGGCCGCGTCGGTTCCGCACTCGCGAAGCTCCTTGACGCAGACGGCCACGAAATCATCGTCGTCGATCAAAGCCCCACCGCCTTCAAGCGCCTCGGGCCGAAATTCAAAGGCCATGTCGTCGTCGGCACCGGGATCGATTACGACGTGCTCAAACGGGCCGGCGCCGCAAGCGCAGACGGCTTCGTCGCGGTCACCGACGGCGATAATCGCAACATCATGGCCGCGCTCATCGCGCAACGGATGTTTAAGATCAAGCGCGTCGTGGCCCGCATCTACGACCCGCCGCGCGGCCAAATGTACCGCGAACTCGGCATTCAAACCGTCGTTCCGACGACGGTGGGTGCCAAGCTGATGCGCGATACCTTGATGGAAGCGCCCTGGGATTCGCTGCACTCGTTCGATTTCGGCAAAGTCACCTCGCTCGCGGCGTTCGTTACGCCGGCCGATGCCGGTAAGCGCGTCGGCGATATCGAACGTCCCGGCCGCGTGCGCATCGCTGCCGTTCGGCGCGGCGATACCGGCGTGGTGGTAGCGTCCAACGACTACGTGCTCCAAGCCGGTGACGAGATCAACGCGGTCGTCGCGCCCGAAGCGATTAGCGAATTCGCGCAGATGTTCCAAACCGCTTCACCGCAACAAAGGACGGCGTAAAAGCCTCATATGTTCATCCTCATCGTCGGCGGCGGTAAAGTCGGTTCGTACCTCACGCGCGCGCTGCTCAACCAAAACCACGAAGTCGTCGTCGTCGAAAAACTCGAAAAAAAGGCCAAGATGCTCGAGCAACTCGTCGACCGGCAGGTGACCGTCGTCGGCGATGGTTGCGACCCAACCATCCTGGAAGCGGCGGGCGTCGCCCGAGCCGACGTCGTCGTCGCCGACACCGGCGATGACGAAGATAACCTCGTCGTCGTGCTGCTGACCAAGAAAAAATCCAAGGCTCGCTGCATCGCGCGCGTGAACAATCCGCGCAACAAACTGATTTTCGATTCGCTCGATCCCGAGGATCCCGTCATCACGATCTCGTCCACCGAGATTATCCTGGACGTCCTTAACGAGCACGTCAACGCCGCAACCTATTCGAGCGCGCTCGAGACGATGCACCTCTTCGGCAAGGGCAATCTCCAACTCGTGAAAGTAACGATCCCCTCCGGCTGCCAGGCCGACGGAAAACGCCTCGCGGAGATGGCCTTTCCACGCAACAGCGTGCTGGTCGCAATCGAACGCGGCGACGAGGAGCTCTCCATTCCGAACGGCGACACGACGTTGCATGCCGGTGAAAAGGTCATCGCCATCGTCAAAACCGGCGCTCTGGAACAACTACGCGCCTTGCTCTGCGGCACCTAGCCTTTTCGCAGCGGTTCGTTTCCCCAGCGCGGCGAAAGGCCCGACGATCATGTCTCGTCCCTCCCACGTTCCCGAAGAATCTAACGATCTTACGCGATTGGTCGTCTACGTAGCGGCCGCTCCCGGCGCCGGAAAGACGCGCCGCCTGTTGTCCGACGCCCGCCGTTTGCAGGCCGCCGGCAAGCGCGTCGCCATCGGCTGGATCGAGACCAAAGGACGCGCCGACCTGGAACGGCTCTGCGCGGATCTGCCGCGCATCCCGCCCCGCCCGGTAGATACGGGCACGCGACACCTCGAAGAATTCGATCTCGAAGCGGCCCTAGCCGACAAGCCCGACGTGCTCGTCCTGGACGAGCTCGCGCACGACAATCTGGAAGGGTCTCGCAACGCTAAGCGATGGGAAGATGCCCTCGCGTTGCGCGAACACGGCATCACCGTGCTCGGCGCGTTCAATATCGCGCACCTCGATACCGTTGCTCCGATCGCGCAAGACTTAACGGGCCACGTAGTGCGCGATATCGTCCCCAAGGCGTTCCTTCGCGCCGCCGATGAGGTGATCGCGCTCGACGCATCGCCGCAGTTGTTGCGGCGGCGGCTCGAGGATGGGAAGATCGTGGGCGATGACGATATCGAACGCGAACTCGGTGGCGTCTTTAAAGAGTCCCGGCTCGTCATGCTGCGCGAATTGCTCCTACGCACCATCGACGACCTGACGATCCCGACGCTCTCCGCGACGAGCGCGTCGGTAGCCGTCGCCATCGTGATGCCGGATCACGATACGGCCATGTTTCTCCACCGCGTCAAGCCCGTCGTCTCGGCGATGGACTTGGCCCTGGAGGTGCTGCCCTCGCCGCAATGCGGCAAGGATCTCGTCGAATGGCTCGGGCGCGATTACGGTTCCGAGCTCCTTGCGCCCGCCGATCCCTCGCGTTTGGATATGGCAAACGTCCACGCATCGTTGATCGCACTGCCCAATGGCCCGCTTGCCTCGCGTTTGGTGAACAGCAAGGTGGAACGCGACATCCTCATCGTCGATGCCAGCCAAAGCTACCTCGGCCGTTCGTCGCTGACTACGCCGCTATCGGGAACGATCGGCGATCGCATGCGCGTCGGTTACGGCAAACTCACCGTCTATCTCGGCGCGGCGACGGGTGCGGGAAAGACGATGGCGATGCTCGATCGCGGGCATCAGCTCGCCGAAGACGGCATCGACGTTGTGATCGGACTCGTGGAAACCCACGGACGCGCCGAGACGGCGGCGATGGCCGAGGGGCTCGAACTCATCCCGCGCAAGACGATCGTCGTTAACGGTGCGACCTACGGCGAACTCGATCGCGAGGCGCTGATCGCGCGCGCACCGGCTACGGCATTGATCGACGAACTAGCACACACCAACGCTCCCGGTTCGCTCGCTCCCAAACGGTACCTCGACGTACTCGCGCTGCTACGCGCAGGCATCAACGTGATCACCACGCTGAACGTTCAACATCTCGAAGACCTCAACGACGCGGTGGCGCGACTCACCGGGACGATCGTTCGCGAAACGCTTCCGGACGGCATCCTTCCCCTCGCGGATGAAGTGATCTTGATCGACGCCTCGCCCCAGACGCTTCGCGAGCGGCTGCGCGCCGGGAAAATCTATCCTGCGGATCGCATCGAGAACGTCCTGACGCACTTCTTCCGCACCGAAACGCTGGCCTCGTTGCGTGAGTTGGCCTTGCGCGAAGCCTTGCGGGCGGAGACGCGCGAGCGCATCTCCGCCCCGTTCGAGCGCCTGCTCCTCAGCGTCGTCGCGCGCCCCGGCGATCTCCCGCTCGTGCGGCGAGCGAGCCGCTTGGCGGCCCGCTTGGAAATCGATTTTACGATCGCGCACGTGGCCGAAGCAAAAGATCGCGTCGACCCGCAAACGCTCGCGGAAATCGAGCGCATCGCTCGCTCCGTGAACGCCGAGTATATCGACGAGCGCGCCGCCGATGCGGCCAAGCGCCTCATCGACATCGCGCGCTCCAAGAGCGAAACAACGATTGCCGTCGGCGGCACGCTGCGCGCCCCGCGTTGGCCGGCGCGAAAGGCGTTCGCGCGCCGCCTGCTCGATGCGGGCGCACGCGAATTACTGGTATTTGCCCGCCTCGAAACGGAGACGCTGGTGAGCGCCGAAGGCGAAATGTAGCTACTCCGCCTCGTGCAACTGCAGCGCCGCCACCCTTCGCTCCAGCGTTAGCGAACCCAGCAGCAGCGTAGCGATCACGACGACGAACGTCGCGTCGACGATGAGGGAGCGCCCGGGAAGGCTCTCGGGGAGCGTCAACGCCAACGCCAGAGAGAGTGCGCCCCGCACGCCGGCAAAGCGAACCAGCGTCTTCCACGAACGGAGCATCTGGGGCAACAACGCGAGTAACCCGTATGCCAGGATGAACCGCGCGGCGACCACTGCGGCCAGCACGACGGCGAGAAACGCGCGTTCGCGCCAAAGATGCGCGCTCTCCACCGCCGTGCCGACCAAAAAAAACAAGCAAAGGTTCGCGACCGTCGCCGCGCGTCCCCAGCCAAGCTCCACCGCCTCCGCGACCGCGACGACGATCGCGTTACGCTCGCGTTCGCGCAGCGCGATGCCACACGCGATGACGGCAAAAATCCCCGACCAGCCGAAGTGGTCGGCGAGCGCGTACGCCCCGTACGCGGCGATGGCCGTGACGAAGCCCTGCGTCAGCGCGTGCGTATGCTTGCGCAGAATATACGCGCACGCAATACCGGCGACGGCACCCAGGACGATGCCGCTGAACGATCCTAGGAGCGCTTGGCCTGCTATGACGCCGACGTGAGCCGCGGATGCGGTGCCAATAATCGCCGCCAGAACGGCGCGATAGAGCACGACGGCGATGGCGTCGTTGAGCAGCGATTCGCTTTCGACGATCGTCTTGAGCGAGCGCGGAACGGGCAACCGGCGAAAGAGCGCCACGATCGCCACCGGATCCGTCGCGCTCAAGATCGCTCCGACGAGCAGCGCGGTGCCGATGCCGGCGGAGCCGAAGCGATAGACCGCCAGCGCCACCAGGCCGGCGGTGATGGCCACACCCGGCACGGCCAACAGCAGGATCGGGCGCCAAGCCCGCTTCATCAGGGAAAAATCGAGATTCCATGCAGCTTCGAAGATAAGCGCCGGCAGGAACAGGTCGAGCGTCGCCCAGCGGAAGACCTGCGTCAGGAGGCCCGGATGGATTTCGCCAACGATGAGTCCGGCTATCACGGCCGCCGCAATCTGCCAGAGCTTCATCGACCGCGCACCGCTTCGTTAATGGGTATGCGTGAAATTCCCGACGCTGACGTGGCTCTCGCGAATCGCCGCAATCGCAACGCGCATGCCGAGCGGCTGCTCGGGGCGCCCGACCGCTTCGAAGTAGCACTCGGGGTCGATGTTCAGCGTGCGGGTTTGGATCATCGTCACGCGCACGCCGCTCAGAAACGCGCGCATGGCATCGATTTCCGCCCGATCGTCGGTGACCCCGGGATGGGTGAGCAGATTGAGCGAGACGCGTAGCCCGCGACGGCTCGCAAGCCGGATCGATTCGAACACGTCTTCGAGGCCGTAGCCCATTGGGCGGTAGTACGCGGCGTAGACCTCCGGCCGAA
>DAHUXY010000185.1 GCA_027315505.1 Vulcanimicrobiota bacterium
CCCAATGGGCCGGCCGCCGCAGCTGTTCCTCGTCGACGCTATCGGTGGGAATGGTCATTTCGCTCACGTCGTAGAGCAAGTTGTTCAGCAAGATCTGCGAAGGCAGCATGGGCAGAAACGGGAGAAACAGCGAGGCTCCCGCCGCGCTGAACATATTTCCGAAATTCGACGATGTGCCCATCATCACGTATTTGGTGGTATTCGCGAAGATGCGGCGCCCTTCGATCACGCCGTCGGCAAGTATTCCGAGGTCCTTTTCCAGCAGCACGATGTCGGCCGCGTCCTTGGCGACGTCGGCCGCCGAATCGACGGAAATACCGACGTCGGCTTCGTGCAGCGCAACCGCGTCGTTAATGCCGTCGCCCAAGAAGCCGACGTCGCAACCGGTGGCGCGCTGCAGCGTGATGATGCGCGATTTCTGATCCGCCGTGACGCGCGCAAAAATCGTCGTGCGATCGAGCGCGTCCGTAAGCTGCGTGTCGCTCATCGAGGCGAGATCCTTGCCGGTGAGGACGCCGGTGACGGCGATATTGAGATCGCGGCAGACCACTTGCGCGGTGCGGTCGCTGTCTCCGGTGACGATCTTTACGCTTACGTCGAGCTTTCGCAGGCGCTCAAGGCTCGCCGCCGCGCCGGCTTTCGGCTCGTCGGCAAAGGTAAGCACGCCCAGCGGCGTAAGCTCGTGCCCTTGCGCGGCATCGGTCGTCTGCAGCCCCGACGCGGCGCTCGATGCAAGGGCGATGGTCCGGCTCCCGCCATCCATCTCCCGGTTCACGATATCGTCCAGTTGCGGTCCGGCGCTTCCCGCGCGGGCGGCGATTGCTTCCGGAGCGCCCTTCGCAACGAGCAGCCGGCTACCGTCGGGAGCATCGACGAGGACGCTCATCAGTTGGCGCTCGTAGTTGAAGGCTGCCTTGTCGACCACGCGGTAAGCGGCGGCGGCGGCGCGGCGCTCGGGGCTGGCCGCTTCCCAGAGCGCTACGTCGAGCGCGTTTCCGCCCAGAACGCGTCCGTCGTCGAAAACGACGTCGGTGCAGACCAAGGCCAGAACCGCCAGCGCTTCGGATGCCGCGCCGCTCGCATCGAGCGCTTGTCGAAAGGTGATTCTCCCCTCGGTCAACGTTCCGGTTTTGTCCGTGAAGAGCACTTGGACGTTGCCGAGGTCCTCGATGCTGACGAGCCGCTTCACCAAGACCGATTGCTGCGCCAGCCGGCGCGCGCCGAACGAAAGGCTCAGCGTCACGATCGCGGGCAGCAGTTGCGGCGTCATCCCGATCGCAATCGAGAGGGCGAAGAGCACCGACGCGAGCCACGCATGGTGCAACAGCGTGTTGCCGGCAAAGATCGTCACCGCCAGCACCACCGTCACCCATACCAGAAGCATCGAGAAGTCGCGCAAACCCCGTTCGAATGCGGTTTCCGGCGGGCGGTCCGAGAGTTTGTGGGCGATCGACCCGAGCGTTGCGGCGCCGCCGGTTGCAACCACGACGCCGCTTCCGGCACCGTTTTTAACGATCGTTCCAAAATACGCACAGCAGGCGAACGCCAGCGCGGTATCGTCCTGCGCGATGGGTGCCGAGGATTTTTCGGCGGCGAACGGTTCGCCGGTGAGCGCCGCTTCGTCGCACGCCAGTTGATTGACCGCGATCAGCCGCAGATCAGCGGGAACGATGTCGCCGATGGCAAGTCGGACGACGTCGCCCACCACCAGTTCGGCGACGCGCACGTTGCGAGGCTTACCGTCGCGCAACACCAACGCCGTGCGGCCGACGCGCGCGCGCAGATCGGCCACGGCCCTTTCGGCGGAGTACTCGTTCAGAAAACTCAAGCCGACGCTCAGGAGGACGATCGCAAGAATGATCGTCGCGTCGGATCGATAGTGCAGCCAGAGCGAGAGCAGGGCGGTGGTGACGAGCAGGATCAGAAACGGGTTTTGAAACTGCCGCCACAGGATCTCCCAAGCGCGCGTGCCGCGCCGTTCGATCTCGTTCGGGCCAAACCGGCGAAGACGCGCGCTCGCTTCGACGCCCGAAAGGCCCCCGGCTGTGGTTTCCAGCCGGCGCAGTACTTCGCCGGGCTCGGTGCGAGCCGCTTCGCGAAGGTCAACCGGCTGCATGGTCCATCGAGCTTACCAGCCTCCCGATGCGCCTCCGCCACCGAAACTGCCGCCACCGGCGGAGAAGCCCCCGCCGCCGAATCCGCCACCGCCGCCACCGAACATGCCGCCGCTCGACCACATGCTGCCGGAGCCGGCGGCTCCCGACATCAAGAAGAGATCGAGCCAATCGCCGTGCTTCTTGCCCCGCCGAATCATCGTGACGAACGCGGAGAAAATCAGCAACAGAATAAAGCCGCCGACGAGCAGCGCGATAATGCCGCCGCCGTTACCGTCGTCGGATGACGACGACGATGACGAACTCGTTCCGGCATTCGCGGTTCCGGATACGTATGTTGGATCGATAACGGCGAGCATGCCGGTCACGCCGTCTTTGACGGCAGCGTCGACGTCGCCCCGACGCATGTCGGGCACGATCGTATCGCGGATAATGCGTGCGGATTGCGCGTCGGTTAATGTCGGCTCCAGGCCGTATCCCGATTCGATGCGGACCTTGTGGTCTTTCATGAACAGGAAGAGGATCGCGCCGTTATCCTTGCCTTTGTGCCCGATCCCCCAGACGTGCCCCACGTGCGACGTCCAATCTTCGAGCGGGGTATCGCCCGTGGTGCTGCCGATCCAGACGATCACTTGATCGCCCGATTTCGTATCGAACGCCCGCAGTTCGTTTCCGACCGATTGCCGCGTTGAGGGGCTCAGCGCGTTCACCGTGTCGGTCACGTAATGCGTGGGCGTTGGCGGAACGGTAATTGCGGCGAGCGTAAAAACAAGCGCGGCGATCATGGCGCCGCCTGCTTGAAGTGCTCGTGCAACGCGTCGCCGAGCCGGTCGACGCCGAGAACGATGGCGTCGGCCGGCGTGCCCGATTTAAACGCCGCCGTCATCTGAGCCACGATCTGCTCCCAGAACGGCTGGCCGACGCGTTCGTGCAACGCGCGGTCGCCGAGGACGGCGAACGTTCGAGCCTTCGGCGCGACGAGAATCAGAGCGGCGTTCGCGCCCGGGTGCGTGTGCATGCCGCCGGCGAGAAACTCTGCTTTCGCCCGTTCGAATGCATCGAGCGAGGCGTCGGGCACGACCCGCACCGCGATACGGGAGGACGTTCCGGCTTCCGCGCGATGGAGCGCGTCATCGATACGCTTGCGATCGTCTTTCGTCATGGCGAGAAGTTGACCTTAGGAGCCGTTTGCGCGCCGGGTTGGGCTTGGAAGTAGGCTTTCTCTTTAAAACGCGATCCGAAGAGTCCCACGATGAGAACCGTCGGGAAGGTGGAGCGGCGCGTATCGAATGCCTGGGCGACTTCGTTGTAGCGACGGCGCTCGACGGCGATGCGATTCTCCGTGCCCTCCAGCTGCGACTGCAGCGTCAGGAAGTTCTGGCTCGCCTTCAAGTCGGGGTAGTTCTCGACCGTCACCAGCAGGCGCGAGAGTGCCGAACCGAGTTGGTCCTGCGCCTGCGCGTACTGCGCAAAGGCTTGCGGATTGGTCGTCGCGCCCTTCACGGCGGACGCGGGCAGTTTCCCGACCGCGGAACGAGCCTCCGTCACCGCAATATACGTGCTCTTCTCGAAATTCGCGGCGCCCTTAACGGTCGCGACGAGATTGGGCACGAGGTCGGCGCGACGCTGATACACGTTCTGCACTTGGCCCCATTGAGCGTCCACGGCTTGGTCCAGCGTCACTAGGGCGTTGTAGGTCGAGATAACGTAAAAAATTGCGACGACGATAATGCCGCCGATGATCCAACCGGTATAGGAGCGACGTCCTTGCATAGGGCCCCCTTTCTCCCAGCCCCTTCCACCGGGCAGGCAGCCGAGCCCTGCGCGGGGCTGCCTTTGGGCTGCGAATTGGGGGAGGCCGGGCGGCTTCCCCCATGTTCCTCTACGGGCTAACCGTGAGCTCGTTGCTTACGGATTGAATCCCCGGTACCGACCATGCGGCGCGCATTGCGGCGTCGCACTCGGACCAGCTGTGAACCGTTCCGCGGAGGGTGACCTTTCCTTCGGCCGCCCCGACGTCGATGTTTGCCGCTTCGACGTCGGCATCGCGTTCGAGCGCGCTCTTAATGCGCTCCTTGACGTCGCCCGGCGCCACCGCGTTGCGCAGTTGCAGATTGTTGACGATCGCCACGACGCCCTTGATCCGGCGCAGGTGCTTTTCCGCGAGCGCCCGCTGGTACTGCCAGTCCACGGCGCCGCTCAGCGAGATAACGCCGTCGTGCACCTCGATCTGGATCGTGCTTGGTAACGACGGGTCCCAAGCAAGCACGTTGGCCGCACCGGCGGCGATATCGGTGTCGCTCACCTTGTGCGTTCCGATCAACTCGACGACGATCTCGTTCGCGAACGCGCGCACGCCGCGAACGCGCTTGACGGCTTTTTCGGCGGCCCATTTTTCCGTGAAGGTCTGAACGGTGCCCGTGAGGGTGACGACCCCATTCGCAGCGGCAATGCCAATTTTGCCCGCATCGATTGCGGGATCGAATGCCAGCTCCTCAAGAATGGTGCGATGAAGGTTGGTGTCGGCCCGCTCGGCCGTGCTTACTGTCATAGTCTATGTACCTCAAAACATTGATGGAGGCTTCACCCGCGATTCATGATAGCCCGGAGAACGTGAGGTTATGAAGAACGATCCATGAACTCGTTGGGAATAGAAGAATATGAGCGTTCCAAAGCCAGCAAGGCGCTCGCCTGCATGTAAGAAAGGGCACCCATGAAATACGCGACCGAAGCGGTCCAATACGGCCACACCGTCTCCACGACGCTCTCGTTCGATACCGCGGTCGAGCGGGTCATCGCGTTACTGAAAGATGAAGGGTTCGGCGTACTCTGCGACATCGACGTTACCAAAACGATGCACGAGAAACTCGGTAACGAGTTCCGGCCGTACCGCATTCTTGGGGCGTGCAACCCGAAGCTCGCGTACGAGGCGCTCTCGTCGAACGCTCAGCTCGGCTTGTTGCTGCCGTGTAACGTCGTGGTGCAAGTCGAGAACGGGCAGACGGTCGTATCCGCGATCAATACGAGGGCCCTGCTCTCGATCGCGTCGGATGCATCGCTGCTGCCGATTGCCGATGAAGTCAATACGCGATTGATGCGCGTCCTCGAAGCCGTCGCTCGAGAGACGCCCGTCGAGAAATAGGAAGGGCGCGCCGGTTGGCGCGCCCTTTGCGGTGATACTCCGTCGTGAGGCTAGTGACCCGAGCCGCACTGCGGGTGGCCGCAATGGCAGTGGCCGTGGTCGTTGGCCGATTTACACGATTCGCTGCAATACTCGCCGGATGTCGCCTGGCATTTACAGCCTTCGCCCTTACATGGCATGGTTAAGCCCTCCTACTACGTTCGGTTGATACCCAACTATACCCAAAACTGCGCGTTCAAAAGGATATGTCCCGCTTTTTCCGTGAAAGTATCGGGGACGCATGGCTAAACTCTACTTCCGGTACTCGGCGATGAACGCGGGTAAATCGACCGCGCTATTGCAAGTCGCCTACAATTACGAAGAGCATGGCCGCCGGGTGTGCATCTACACGGCGGCGGTGGATCATCGCTTCGGCTCCGGGTATGTGACCTCTCGACTGGGGCCCAAACGAGCGGCGGCGACGTTTGACGAGGCGACCGATTTCTTTACGGAGCTCTCGCAAACGGACGACATCGCCTGCGTGCTCATCGACGAAGCGCAATTCTTGGGCGTCCATCAGGTAAAGCATCTTCATCGGGTCGCCCACATTCTGGGCATCCCGGTGATTTGTTACGGCATCCGGAGCGATTTCCAAGGTGAGCCGTTCCCCGGGGCGGCGCACCTGTTGACGCTTGCGGATAGCATCGAAGAACTGAAGAACGTCTGCCACTGCGGGAAGAAGGCCACCATGAACGTGCGTGTGGACGAGCGCGGCCGGCGCATGACCGAAGGGGAGCAGATTGCGATCGAGGGCGACGTGCGATACGTCCAAATGTGCGGCCGCTGTTTCTACCAAGACTGGGAGGTAAGGGCATGAACGCGACGACGCCTGGGATTATGGTGCCCACGAGCATCGAAGGTATCTGGATGTGGTCGCGCTGGCAAGCCGATCGCACGATGAATTTCAATTCGTTCTATGTCGAAGGCACGGAACCGATCGCGATCGATCCGCTGGCATGCGAAGAAGCCGATATCCAGCAGATGCTGGCGTTGGGCGGCGTCGCGTGGATCGTGGTAACCAATCGCGATCACGAGCGAGCGTCGCGCGAACTCGCGCAGAGAACCGGCGCCAAAATTGCGGCCTCCGCGCTGGATGCGCCGCTGCTCGCCGGCCCGGTCGATCGGGAATTACACGACGGCGATACGCTGGGCGGCGCGCGCGTGGTGTGCTTCGAAGGGCTCAAGACCGCCGGTGAATGCGCGCTGTATTTCCGGGAGCGAGCGACGGTCGTGATGGGGGATGCGCTTTGGGGCGATCCGCCGGGAACGTTGCGCGTGATGCCCGATTCGAAGCTCGCCGACCCACAGCGCGCGGCGCTCTCGTTGCGTAAGGTTCGAGCACTCGCACCGCGGCACGTGTTAGTGGGCGACGGCGCGTGCATCTTCGGCGATGCGGCTCGCGTGCTCGACGCGTGCTTTAGCGCGCGCACCGATATCGTTGCGGGGCGCGCGAACGTCGATGAGATCGATATCGTCTATGGGACGGACGACGTTGGAAGGTTCGCGGGATGCGGTTCGGGAGAGGTGGGTCTACTGCTGGGAGCGCGCAAGCTGGGATACCGGCTCGCGGTATTGCGGCGCGGCAGCACGTGGGCACCGATGCATTGGCACACCGCCGAAGAGGAGCTGTTCGTCGTGCTTCGCGGGCGTCCGACGATCCGAACGCCGCACGGCGAGTACGACGCACGTCCCGGGGATCTGATCGCCTTTCCCTGCGACCCGAGCGGCGCGCACCTAACCTACAACAAGTACGACGAAGACTGCACCATCCTCATGCTCGCGAATAACGATCCGAACGACGTATGCAGCTACCCGGACTCAAAAAAAGTCCTCATCGAAGCGCGCGATCTCATGCTTCGCGACCATCCGGACCTGGACTATTTCGACGGCGAAGCGTAGCCGCGGTCGTACAAGCGGGGCCTAGCTTCGTTGGGAGCACGGGTTGTCGGGCGGCGCCATCTCAAGTGGTTAGCAGAAAACCGGCCTACGCTCCGTACATGAAGTACAATTTCCTTCGGACCGCGGTCGCAGGCATCGCATTATGCTCGCTCTTCGTTACGGCCACACCAAGACCGGCGAAGGCAAATACGACCACCACCATCCTCCTGGGCGCGGCGGCCATTGCGGGCCTCGCGACCGCCGTCAACGTCGAAAACAAGCACCGTGCCGCGAGCACCGTCGTCGGATATCTCTCAAACGGCGACCCCGTATACCAAGACGGGCACATCGTTGCGAATAACGGGCAGGTCTACTATCCCGGTAACAACGGGCAGCAGGTCTCGTGCAACGGCCAGCAGTGCTACCTCGTAGCGGCCAACGGCAACAACGGCTACTACGGCAACGCCAACAACGGCTACTACGGCAACGCCAACAACGGCTACTACGGCAACGCCAACAACGGTTACTACGGTAACGCGAACAACGGCTACGCTAACGGGTATGCGAACCAGAACGGCCGCGATAACGACGACCAGGGCCCCGGCCACTCGTAGTTACGAACCTCGCTCGACGACCCTCTGATATGGTAAGAGACCCTCGGACGGATACCGAGGGTCTCTCTCTGCCGCGTGCGGAGCGTCGCTAGTACGCGCCGTATGCTTGCAGGAAGGCCTGCGTGAGCGCCCACGCCTGCGGTGCGGCTTGCCCGTTATAGCTCGCCCGCGCATCGCAGAAGAAACCGTGATCGGCTTGGCCGAAGACGACCTGTTCGTGGACTTTCTCGGCCTTCGCGAGCGCATCGGCGACGGCGCGATACTGCTCCGGCAGAATGTGGGCGTCGCGCCCGCCCCAGAACATGAGGATCGGAGCGTGCTGTTTGGCGGCCAGCGGCAGCAGATCCGGAGCGATTCCCCCGCCGTAGAACGAAACCGCCGCCGTTAACGGGAGGCGCGCATTCGCGAGGTATGCGACGCGGCCGCCCATGCAGAAGCCGATCGCGCTCACGCGAGCGGCGTCGATCGCCGCATCGCTTTTGAGCCATGCGTGGGTTGCATCCACGTCGGCTTCGAGGCCTTCGCGCGTGAGGGCTCCGAAGTGCGGCGCGAGCGCAGCAAAATCGGTGTAGCTGCCTTCAACGCCGCGTCCGGTGCGGTGAAAGAGTTCGGGCGCGATCGCGGTGAAGCCGAGCTTCGCAAACCGATCCGCAACGTCGCGGATATGCGCGTTCACGCCGAAGGCTTCTTGGAAAACGAGCATCGCCGGCGCCGGCGCCGTCGCGTTCTCCGGGCGCGCGACGTACATGTCCATGGGGCTGTTATCGACGGTTACGGTCACGATGTGATTCATACGGCGTTCGAGAGTCCTTTCAACGCATGGAGCGCTTCACTGATGTGTTTGGTTGCCATGAATTGCGAATCGAAGGCGTGCCGCACGACGCCCCGGGCATCGACGACAAACGTCACGCGGCCGGGAAGAATCCCGAGGGTCTTGCTTACGCCGAAGGCTTTCTGCCCCGCGCCGCGTTCGTCGGTAAGGAGCCGGAACGGCAGCCGATGCTTGCTTGCAAAGCGCTCGTGGGTGGCGGCGCCGTCGCTCGATACGCCGATCACCTCGGCCCCGGCATCGGTGAAATCCTGATAGGCGTCGCGAAACGCGCAGGCCTCGGCCGTGCAGCCCGGCGTGTCGTCCTTCGGGTAGAAATACAGCACGAACGGCTTCCCGCGTAGCGATGCGAGCGAGAACGAGGAGCCGTCACGATCGCGAAACGCGACGTCGGGGACGGGATCGCCGGGTTGGAGCACGCTGGTACCTCGTCTTTCACGTCGAACACGATCGCACGACAGTGCATGGGATAGCGCTTCGCCGTCGCAGGGTTGCGACGGGCGCCTCCAAACCAATCCGTCGTCGGGCGAGAGCGGCCTTCGGACCTCGCAGAAGGATGCGCGCGGCGAAGCACCGCAAAGCGCAGCATGACGTTCTTGCTCGAAGCACATTGGTTGCTCGCATTCTTGGTCGTGTTCTGCGCGATCGTCTTTAGCTGGAACTCGATGGGTCGCCGCGTGATGAGCGTCGTCGTCGGGCTGCAGTTCTTGGCCGGTATAGTCGTCGCCGGGGTGATGGGGGCCGCCCATCAAACGCTGCCGCCGGTCGTCTTCGTGCACATTCTCTGCGCCTTGGGCGCGCTGGTCGCCTACCCGCTGGCACGGCGCCTGGGCGATCGCCCAGGCGGGGGGGCCATCGACATGATGCTTGGTACGCTCGGGTTCGTCTTGGTGCTGGTGACGTTCTATCTGGGCTTGCACATGGCCGGCCGGGTTTAACGGAGCGATGCGCAGGATCGCTCTGCTCGTCGTCGTTCTCGCGCTGGTAGCCGCAGGCTCGTGGTGGTTCTTCGCCCATCGCACGCAGAGCAACGGCACCGAAAGCCTCACCGTGTACTATACAAAGATGGACGGCACGTCGACGGGCTCCTGGAACGTTTCGATGCGTCCGCAACAACCGGGCGAAAGCTCGGCCGAGCACCTCAAGAACATGGTGCTGTACGCGGCCGTCCAATCCGCGGCAGGCCCGCCGAGCGACGTCGAAGCGATTCGATTCCCGCCGGGAACGCATATCAACGGCGTGAGCGTTAATGGTTCGACGGCAACGGTCGATCTCTCTCATGAGGTGACGCAGCAAGTGGGAGGCACGTTCGGCGAGAATGGGGAGTTCAAAGGACTCGTCTATACGCTGACCGGCGTCCCGGGGATCGACGCGGTGCAGGTGACCGTCGACGGCCAAAAGCTCGAGACCTTGCCAGGGGGGCACGTTGAACTCGATCAACCGCTTCATCGCTCGGATTTTTAGGGGAGTTTTCCCCGCTCTAGCGATCGCGTTCGCGCTGGGTTCGGCAACGCTGCCGGCCGGCGCCGCCTCCGCGACGTATCTCTACCAGAACCAGCCGATCGTCTTTTCGCACCTCGCGTCGAGTGACGGCGTGACGATGGTCGGCATTCAAGATCCCGGCCTGCGGGGTCTGCTCAAAACGCTCGGCGCGATCATCACCTGGCGCCCGGGGCGCCGGTACGTGCTCATCACGACCGCGGAGCCGGAAGTCATCAGCTTTGCGGTCGGCGATCGCAACTACGATGTCGGCCCGGTGACCTCGCAGGCGAGCGTGGCGCCGTTTGCGCGGGCGGACGACGTCTATCTGCCGCTCGACGCGCTGTTGCGCGCGCTCTACCTCGCGCCCAAAGCGGACGGGTCGCGCATGGTGCTGCAGCCGCAGCTCGGCTCGATCGACGTGCGGGCGGCCGGTACGCGCGCGAAACTGGTAGCGCATGCCGGGGCCCCTCTGGCGGCGCGCGTCGTCGCCGAGAGCGCCACTCGCATCGTCTACGAATTCGACGGCGTCGGATCGACGCTCGAACGGCATCGCACGATCGACGCGGGCGGTATCCGTTCGCTCGACGTCACGGCCTCCGGCAGTGTTGCGGCGCCGAAAACGCTGGTGACCATCAGCCTGATGTCCGGTGCGACCCACGGTCGCATTCACAATAGCGGCGGCAACGATTTTGAGGTCGCGTTTACCGGCGCGTCGAGCGCCGCCTATCCGCACGCCGTCGCGCGAACGCCGGCGTCCGCCGCCCCCATGCCCGCTCCGAGCATAACGCCCGGCGCGAGCACCGCAACCGGTGCCCAGCCCTCGCCTCCGCCGGCAGTGGCCGGCCCGGCGCAGGTCGGTGCCGTGAGCGTCACGCAGACCTCGAACGGATCCACCGTCACCGTCGCGATCTCCGGGAACGCCACCTATCAATGGCACCGCTTGCGCGCGCCCGATAATCGCTTCTGGATCGATATTCAGAACGCGCAGCTCACGGTGCCGCCCAGCGTGCAGGCCGAGGTCAATCCGTTGCTCTCGATGCGCGTTCGACAGAACGATCCGGCGACGGTGCGAATTGCGCTGAGCTTGGTCGGGCAGAACGTGCTGGCGGTTTCGCCGTCGGCAACGGGGCTCAGCATCACGGTCGATAACCAGCAGGTCGCGGACGCCGCCCACGAGGGGAGCGGCAGCATCGGTGCCGTGGTCTCGGTGAGCGAGGCCGCGCCGGCCGTGACGCCGGTCCCGCCCGAGGACTACGGGCAGGGCTCTCCGTCGTGGAAATTCGGCCCGCAAAGCACGTACGTTCCGACGAATCCGAAGCTGATCGTTATCGATGCCGGACACGGCGGAAGCGACCCGGGCTCGGAACGGAACGGCACGAAAGAGGCGACGCTCACGCTCGACATGGCGAAGCGGCTACGCGATATCCTCATCGCGCGCGGTTGGCAAGTCAAGATGACGCGGACGGCCGACGTGGACGTCTATCAGCCCAACGACAGCGCGCGCGACGAACTGCAGGCCCGCGATAATATCGCAAACGACGCCGGCGCGCGACTGCTCGTGAGCATCCACGTGAACGCCTTCATCAATAGCGGGCCGCACGGGACGACCACGTACTATTCGAAGCCGGAGGACGCTCCGCTCGCGCAGTACGTGCAGCGGGACGTGGCGACCGATGCGGGGACCAAAGACGACGGTACGGTGAAGAGCCATCTCTACGTCACGTTGCACGCGGACATGCCGGCGGTCCTCATCGAAACGGCGTTCCTCTCCAATCCCGACGATTATGCGCTGCTCGTGTCGCCGGCGTGGCGGCAGAAGGTGGCTCAAGCGATCGCCGACGGCATCGACCAATACACGCAGCAGTATCCCGTACCGTCGACCGGCGGCCAGTAACGTGATCGGTCTGTTCGATTCGGGCCTCGGCGGCCTGACGGTCGTGCGCCGCGTGCGCGAGGCGTTGCCCGACGCCGACCTCGTCTTCTTCGCGGATCAAGCGCACGTGCCGTACGGGGAGCGCTCGGCGGACGATCTCGCGCGCTTGTTGCAACTTAATCTCGGCTGGCTCGACGCGCAGGCACTCGATGCGATCGTGATGGCGTGCAACACGTCGTGCGCGATCGCCGACGTTCACGGCTGGCCCGCGACGCGCGCGCGCGTCTTCGATCTGATCGATTCGGCTGCGCTCGCGTGCGAACGCGCGGGGGCGACGCGCATCGGCGTGGTCGCGACCGCCGCGACGGTGCAGACCGGTGCCTACGGCCGGCGCTTGCGCGCGCGCGTGCCGGGCGCCGCGGTGTTCGAAGTCGCGGCACCGGCGCTCGTGCCGCTCGTCGAAGCGGGCCGAGCGCGGAGCGAGGAGGCGCGCGTCGCCGTTGCAGAAGCCTGCGCCCAACTGCCCGAAGGGCTGGATGCGGTCGTGTACGGTTGCACGCATTACCCGATGCTCGACGAGCACTTCGCGGCGGCATTAGGCGCCCGTATCGCGCGGTTGGACCCCGCATGGATGCAGGGCGAACGCGTTGCGGCCCTCGCCGCACAACGCGGAAACGCCGGCACCGGTATAACGCGCTACGTCACCAACGGTAACCTCGAAGCGTTCACCGCGAACGTCGCGCGCATCATGGGCGTCGCGGCCCCCGCGACCGAACGGGCGGAGATCGCGTTACCGGCTACCGCGCGGAGCAACGCCGGAGTTTAAGCGAAGAGGGCCTTGCGCTGGTGCTCGAGTTCGTCGGTCACGCCGAGCGACGCGTGGCTCTCTTGCGCGTAAGCGCCGACCAGTTCGGCCATTTGAGCGTAGTCGCCGTTCATCGCATGGGCGCGCCGCGCTTCGTCTCGCGCGGCCTCTTCGGCGGCGGCTAACGTGTGCTCGGCGGAGGTTGCGAAGACTTCGATGCGGCCGAAGGCTTCTTGCGCCGCGCGGGCTTGCCGCGAGCTGTGCTCGGCTTTCGCTACGCCCGATTCGATCGCTACGGCAGCCTCTTTCCCGCGCTGCTCGAGGTTGGCGAGCACGCGGCGGATGTCTTGGGTGGAAGCCTTGGTCTTGTCGGCGAGACCGCGCACCTCACCGGCGACGACACTAAAGCCTTTGCCGTGGTCGCCGGCGCGCGCGGCCTCGATGGCGGCGTTGAGCGCGAGCAAGTTGGTTTTATCGGAAACCGCGCGCACCAAGACGATGATCTCGACGATCTGATGCATGGATTTCGCGAACTGATCGAGCGCGGAGCGGCTCTGCAACGCCATGGACGACAGTACGTGGATGGTCTCGATCAACGCTTCGACCGTCCGGCGCATCTGTTCGACTTGCGGCGCGACGACGTCGAATTGGCCGCGCAGGCGCGAGAAATCGTTCCCCAGCGTCTGATTGGACGCGCTGAGCTGGAGCGCCTGACGGGCTAGGCCGGAAAGGCTGGACATTTGGGTGCGAGCCTGCGTGCCGATGGTTTCGCCGGTCGTCCGGACGGCGGTCACGGAGCGATCGATCGCCTCGACGATGTCGGTTACGGAGAAGCGGTGCGACGGCTCGCTCGCGAGCGAAACCTTGGGATGCCAGCTTCCCAGGTTGCGGCCGAGCAGCAAGCGGTAGATATCGGCGGGGAAGAGCGGCTCCATGCGCTCCCACACGAAACGCGAAGATTGGACGAAGGCTTCGCGATCGCCGGCCGCGAGATCGTGGATCTCCATATGCTTGCGCAATTCCGCAATCGCGCGCAGCTCGTCGCCCGCCGCGATGCGGCGATGGACTTCGGTCGCTTCGGCGAAGGCGCGCTCGAGGATGTCGCGATCTTCGGCCGGGAGCGAACGCAGGCGTTCGACGTTGGCGAGCACGATCTGCGTGTTGTACGCGTGCGACGTGAGCGTGAGGTAGCGCTGCACTTCGTAGAGCTTGGCGCCGAGAATGTTCGCGAGCGGATTCTCCTGCGCGTCCACTTCCTTGCCGGCCAGCGCCCGGTAGAGATCGGCGAACGGAACGACGTGCGGCGAAGCGCCGAGCGCGTGCATGAGCGCGAGATACACGACCGAATCTTGAATGCGAACGCGCATGTGGCGGCAATCTGCGGGGCGCATAATCGGCCGCGTGCTGTTGGTGAAATGGCGCATGCCGTTTTCGAAGTACGCCATCCCAGCTAAGCCGAACGAGCCGAACGATGCGAGAATGTGTTTGCCCAGCGGGCCGTCCAGCAGTGCGTGCGCGCTGCCGGGATCGTCGAAGACGAAAGGCAGATCGAGGATCTGGGCGAGCGGCAAGAGCGCGCCGGCCACGTAGGTGGTTACGCTCACCATATCGAGTTCGCCCGAGCGCACGCGCAGCAGCGCTTCGAGTTCCGAGCCGCCCTCGAAGGGGATCTCCAGATCGATGTGCAGCCGGCCGCAACTCAGCTCTTCCACGCGTTGCGCGACGTGCTCCCAGGCGCGCGAGGGTGGATAGCCGCGCGGGAGCAAGGTCGCAACCTTCAGTGACGTGCGCTCGCTGCGCGCGGCCGTCCGCGCGCGCGAGATGTATGCGATCTCGGCGCCGTAGTACCCCAGGCGCTGCGTCGCAAACGCCGATTCGAGCGCTTCGCGCCCTTGATGCGCGGCGGCGTTCGCAAGCGCGTCGGTATCGCGGCGCATCTGCGAGGCATTCGCGCTGTGCTCCTTGCCCGTGACGACGGCCCGGTCGATGACGAGTGAGAGATCGGCGGCGAGTTCGGCGATCGCTCCCAGCGACCCGCGAGCCTTTTCGGCCAACGGAGCCGATTCGGCGGAGCGTTCCGCGTTGGCGCGCACGGCTTGGATCGTGGCGTTTGCTTCGCCCTGCACTTCGAGCACGAGATGTTTAATCGTGGTCGTCGATTCGCTGGTGGTCTTGGCCAGGCGTCCGACTTCGCCGGCAACGACGGCAAAACCGAGCCCGTGCGTCCCGGCGCGTGCGGCTTCGATTGCGGCATTGAGTGCGAGCAACTGCGTCTCGTCCGAGACGTCCTCGACGAATTCGGTCATCTGCCCGACGTCGGCCATCAGCCGGCCGAAATCGTCCATCGCGTCTGCCGTCTCCGCGGAGAGTTTCGCGAGTTCTTGCACCGACGTGAGAAGGCTTTCGACCACCTCGAACGAGTCGCCCAGGTCGCCGGCCGCCGCGCGGGCCTGCGCTTGTGCCGCGAAGAGCCGCTCGGCGGTATCGCGCGAGGCATTTGCCAACGTGCCCGCCGTCTCCGAGAGTGCGACCATCAAGGTCGTTTGCTCTTGCGCGGTCGCCGCAATCGCCTCGGATGCGTGTCGCACCGATTCCACGGCCGCGGAGAGGCTCGCATTGAACCGGTCGAACTGCGCGTCATCGTGACGGGGCTGGGCATCATGCACCTACGGCTACTAAGGTCCGGCAACCGAGGGTTCCTGCCGGTACGGTGGGAAGGGCACGGCGATGCGTCTATTGATCGTTGAGGACGACGAGCGCCTGCGCGATGTGATTCGCCGCGGACTCCAGGAGCAAGGGCATGTGGTGGAGCAGGCGGCCGACGGAGCGAGCGCTCAAATCATGGGCGCCGAGGGCTCGTACGACGCGATCGTCCTGGACCTCAATCTTCCCGTTCTCGACGGCCTGACGGTCCTGCGGAGCCTGCGCGCCGCCAAGATCGGCACGCCGGTGGTGATCGTGACCTCGCGCGATACGACCGACGATATCATCGAAGGGCTCGACGCGGGGGCGGACGACTACGTGCGTAAGCCGTTCGTCTTTCGCGAACTCGAAGCGCGCCTGCGCTCGGCCTCGCGCCGCGAAGGCCTTCCCGCCGCATCGGTGCTCGAACTCGATGACGTTCGATTCGATCTAGGCTCGCGTCGCGTCACGCGCGCGGGCCGCGAGATCGCCCTTACCGCTCGAGAAGGGACGTTCTTGGAGTATTTCATGCGCAATGCGGGCCGCGTCCTCACGCGCGGCATGATCGAAACTGCGCTCTGGGACGGCTCGAGCGAAACCTCATCCAATGTCGTCGACGTGTACGTGCGCCGGCTGCGCATGAAGATCGACGCTCACGGCAAGCCGCTCTTGCATACGGTCCGCGGCATCGGCTATCGCATGGAGAGCCGATGACGCTGCGGACGCGGCTGGCGTGGGCGTTCGGCACGGCGATCGTGCTCGCGCTCGTGATCTTCGCGCTGGCGTGGACCGCGATTATCGACCGGACGCTGCGTACCTCGCTGGATGCGGGGCTCGAGACGACTGCGAACGCGATCGCGACGCTGGTGGACGTACACGGCACGAGGGCGTCGCTGGATGGTGACGACCGCACGCAATTCCAGGCGCTGCTCGGAGCCTCGATGGATGCGATCATCGTGCTGCCGAACGGGAGAACGCTCACAACCAGCAGCGCGCACGTCCCCGCCGCCGTCACCGAAGCGGCGGCTGCCGCGCGCGACGAAACCGCCGGGAGTAGCGGGAGCGGCGAACGCGTCGCGCGGTTCGTCATCGTGCCGATCGAGCGATCAGGCACGTGGTACGGCAACGTCGCGGTCTGGCGCGGGAGCGATTGGATCGACGAGTTCGATCGCACGGCGTTTATCGCGATGTCGATCGCCGCGCTGCTCGTTGGAGGGGTCGCGATCGTGATTTCATCGCTTCTCGCGCGCCGAGCCCTGGCGCCCTTAGACGCGATGAGCGTTCTTGCCGCAGAAATTGAAGGGCACGATCTTT
>DAHUXY010000192.1 GCA_027315505.1 Vulcanimicrobiota bacterium
GGAGAGATGTACGTCGTTCGCGCCCAGGATCGATCCGTCGACTCGCTGCAACTCGACGATGGCCTTATTGAGCGCGGTCTGCGCCGCGAGTTCGCGGCCCTGCGCCTGCACGAGTTCGATCTGCCGCTGCAGCACGAGAAACGTCGTCGAAGCACCGTTTCTAAATTTTCGCTGCTCGCTCGCGTAGACTTCGGCCGCGGTTGTGCGTGCCTGAGTTGCTGCATTCAAACGCGCGACCGCCGTTTGGTAGCCCTGGTAGGCATTGCGTACTTCGAAGACCACGCGCTGCTGGATACCGCGGCCCTGCAGTTGCGCTTGCAGTTCTTCTTCGCGCGCCGCCGCGAGGTTCGCGCGAGCCGTCGTGTTGCCGATGGGAAGATCGATCACGACGCCCACCGAGTAGGTCGGAAATTTACCGTTCCACAGATTGCTATACGATTGCGCGGCGGAGCCGACCATATACGGCGGCGGCGTCGCGGTGCCGAACGTTCCGCCCAGCGGCGGAAGCGCGTTACCGGCATAACCGTTTGACTGATAGTTCATTTGCAGGTCCGCCTGCGGAAGCGCTTGGTTCTTCGCGTAGCGCAGATTGATGTCGGCTTGGCGTTGCGCGTCGGCGATCTGCCGGACCTCCGGACGATTCTTGAGTGCTGAAGCCAGGAGCGCGTCGAAGCTCGGGATCTGCGGCGTTTGCAGCACGGGCGACGTCGGCACGAGATTGGCTCGCCAGATCGGATTCGCCGGGTCGTCGACGAGCAGGCCCTTGAGGGTGTTCTGCACGCTCGAAACCTGCTGGAGATCTTCGAAGACTTGGTCTTGGTAGGTCGAGACTTGCGTCGACGATTCGACAGCGTCGATCGGAGCGGCTTGGCCCTGTTTGGCGAGCCGCACGTTGCTCGCTTGTTGGGCGACAGCCTGATGAAGCGCCTGTTCGTCGATCGCGACCGTACGCCACGCGGCGACCAGGGTCCAGTATTCGTTCTCGACGTTAGCGATGGTGGTCGAAGCGTCGGCGAGAGTCTGCGACTCCGATACGTCCGCATTGACCACCGATAGCAGGAGCGCTCGCTTCGCCGGATTGATCCCCGCGTTCCTGAGCAACGGCTGCGTCAGCGACACGTTTAACGACGTCGGATAGTATGGATTGAACGCGTCGATATAGGTATTATCGTTCACCTTCGATTGCGAAAGGCTCACGCTATACTGTTGCCCGCCCGGCATCTGGCCTTTCACGCCGCCTTGAACCGCTTGCACGTTCTGAACGATCGGTTGAAAATCGTTTCCGCCGGCGAAAAACGCGTTGGTCGCGGCCGAGGTCGAGTGTTTGACGGACGGTTCGAGCATGAAATGGACGTCGAAGGCGCCTTTGGCAGCCTGAATCTGGTAGGAAGCGATGCGCGTATTCGACGCGGCAATCGCGAGATCCGGATTCTTCAGCAAGGCCATTCCGATCGCATCGGAGAGCGTCAAACCGACGAACGGTTCTTGGGCCACGCCGACGATATTCGCCGCGCTCGGTTGCACTGCCGGAGCGCGATAACCGCGAGCCACGCTTGGGATACGCGGGAACACGGCCGTCGGCTGCGGCGTCGGGACCGCCGCGCGCGCCGATTGCGGCGCGCGCGTGCCCTGCGCCGCCGCACCGGACGGCATGCTCGCGGCCATGGCGGCAACGGATGCGACGACCAGCGATACGATTCGAGTGTTCACAGTAACTCCTATTCAGCCGGAATGGAACCGCCCAATCGCGGCTTATTGAGTAGCAAGACGAGTGGAGCGAGCAGGATGGTGATGATCGCGGTCACGCGCGAGGTGTCGGCGTACGACTGCACCTGCGCTTGACCGGCGATGATGCCTTCCAGATGGGCGAGCGCGGCGGTCGAGTGGGCGCCGCCGTTCGCCGCAAGATACGACGCCGTCGCGGGGCTGGCGAGATTGATCGATGCGGCCAGTTCCGTTTGATGAATGGAGACGCCGCGCACCAAAAGCGTTACCAGGACCGCCGTAGCAATGCTGCCCCCGACCTGGCGCGAGAGGTTGAAAAACGCCGAGGTTGCGGCAACGTCCTTATCGGGCACGCCGCCGATGACCGCGATCGAGAGCGGAACGAAGATTTGCGAGAGGCCGATACCGCTGATGATCAACGATGCGACGAACGTACCGAAGTCCGATTGAGGCGTCGTCACGTTCGCGAGCATCCAATTCGAGACCGCCAGCAACACGAAACCGACGGCCGTGGAGATACGTGGATCGATTACGCCTCGCCCCGCGAGCGCAGCCGTGATCGGGGTGAAAATCATCACCGCCGCGGCGCGTACGAGAATCGTCAGGCCCGAGAGCGTTGCCGTAAACCCGAGCGATCCTTGCAGATATTGCGGTAAGACCAAGATCGAGCCGTACAGGCTCACGCCCAGCACCCCGCCCAAGATGCTGCCCGCCGCCACCTGTCGCAGACGCAGCACGCGCAGATCCACCACCGGAATTTTCGAGCGCAGCGTCCACACGACGAACCCGGCCAGCGCGACTGCCGCGAGCGCGGTGAAGAGCCGGATGTTCGGATCGCTCAACCAATCGTAGGTCTGCCCTTGATCCAACACGTACTGCATCGAACCCAAGCCCGCCGCCAACAGCCCCAAACCGATCCAATCGAGTTTTCGGTAGGTCGGCTTAAGCGGATTGCGCAGGTAGAACCACACCAGCAATGCGGCCGCGATGCCGACTGGAATATTGATGTAGAACGCCCACCGCCAGGTGAGATTATCGGTGATCCATCCGCCGAGAACCGGCCCCAGTGCCGGCCCGACGATAACGCCCATCGCGAAGATCCCCTGAGCCTTCCCTTGCTCCTTGATCGTATAGGTATCGCGCAAGATCGCCTGCGCCGTCGAAATCAGGCCGCCGCCACCGAGCCCCTGGACGATGCGCCAAAAGACCAATTGCTCGAACGTTCCGGAGAGCCCGCACATGAGCGAGGCGATGGTAAATATGACGATCGATGCGAAGAAATACTGCCGTCGTCCAAAACGCGCCGCCAGCCAAGGCGTGAGCGGTATAACGATGACGTTGGCGATAATGTACCCGGTCACCACCCAGGCGCCCTGATCGACGGCGACCCCGTAATTGCCTTGAATGTTCGGCAACGCGACGTTGACGATCGTCGTATCGATAATCTCCAGCAGCGTTGCCGAGATCACTGCGAGGCTCACAATGATCCGGCGCCAGCCGAATTCGACCACGCTTCGTTGTTCCATCATCACGATATCCCAGCGGTATCGCTACGAGCGAACTTTCACGTTGGCTTCGACGCTCATACCGGGCCGTAGCGGCATGCTCGGCTTCGGATCGTCGATCGAAATGCGCACGGGGATGCGCTGCGTAACCTTCACGAAGTTGCCGGTCGCATTCTGTGCCGGCACCAGCGCGTAGGTATTCTGCGAGGCCGGGTTGATCGAAAGCACGTGGCCGTGGAACGTCGTTCCCTTATAAGCGTCCACCGTGATATCGGCAGGCTGTCCGACGCGCATATCGCCCATCTGCGTTTCTTTGAAATTCGCCGTGACGAAGATCTTGTTCGCAGGGATCAGCGTCATCAGCGTCATGCCCGCGCTGACGGTCTGTCCCACGTCGGCACTCTTCTCGCCGACAAAGCCGTCGATCGGAGAGACGATCCGGGTATAGCCGAGATTGCGCTTAGCGATGTCGAGTTGCGCCTTCGCGGCTTCGACTTGGCTCGGATCGGAGGCTTGCAGGAGCTTGCCCTGCGCGCTCGTGGCGCCGCCCTGAGCCGCGCCGACCTGCGCGACGGTTGCGCCGACGCGTTGCTGCGCGGCGTTGAGATTTGCCTGCGCGACGCTGATGTTGTCGCGAGCGCTACGCAGTTGAGCCGCCGCCGCCGCCTCTTGCGAGGTTGCCGCGTCGAGCTGCGCCCGGGCCATATCGCCGGTTGCGACCAGCGATTTGGTGCGATTGTAGTTTGCGAGGGCCTGCGCGTACGTGGCTTGGGCCGCCGGTAACTGCGCTTGCGAGGCGCTCAGCTGCGCCTGCGCCTGCGCGACGCCGGCTTGCGCGACGGGGACCTGCGCTTGGGCGCTGGCGACGTTACCTTGCGCTTGGGCGACTCCGCCCTGCCCCTGCGTCGTGTTGGTGCGCTGATTGGCGGTCGCAAGATCGTAATTCGCCTGCGCCTGCTCGAGTTGGGCCTGCTCGATCTGATTGTCGAGGACGATCAGGACTTGCCCTTTTTTGACGCGATCGTTGGTATCGACGTTGATCGCGTCGATCTTTTCGTTGATCTTGCTGGTAACCGCATAGGCGTCGCTATCCACGCGAGCGTCGTCGGTGCCCTCGTGCAAGCGCGCGTACATGAACCACTTGACGCCCCAAATGATGAGCAAGATGCCCAGGATGCCGCCGACGATCCCGAAGATGACGCGTTTGCGCGGCCCGTTCCGCTCCGCGGAAGCGCTAGAAGCCGGCCCTCTGCCGTTGGGCTGCGTGGGCGAACTGGTCTGCTCTTGATTTGCCTCGCGCGTGTCCATGTGCGTTACTTGCTCCTTACGCCGTTGAGAAATACATCGATGAAGTACTTGATGGCTCGATCCGGATCGGCGTACAACGCCATCTCCGGAAATTTTTTCCGCGACATTACGTGCGCGAAGATCATTCCCATATAGAGTAGCGCCAGTTCGCCGGGGTTGCCGGCCAGGTCGCCGGAGGCGACGCGGCCCTGCATATACTCGTTGAGCAGCGAATGGATCGCCTCTTGCGGCGCCACGTCGCCTTGGAAAAGATGCTCTGCTCGTAGTCGTCCTCGACGAGCGACCAGCGGATCATATCGCGCAGCCTCGTCATGCGTTCGAGCATGAGGCTACCGATCGCAAAGAGATCGCCCTCCAGATCGCCGGGGAGTTGAGCGAGGACGCCGCGTAGCTCGATCGCGCCGCAATAGTGCTGCGCGGTCGCCACGATCAACGCTTCTTTGTTCCCGAAATGCCGGAAAAGCGTGGCTTCGTTTACGCCCGCCGTCTCGGCGATTTCGCGCGTGGTCGCGCCTCGTTTGCCCTTTCGCGCCATAACCTCACGCGCCGCGGCGAGAATACGTTCGCGCGTTTCCTCCGGTGCGGTTTTGCCCGAGTCGATGCCGTGTTCGTCGATCATGGCTGCGCGAACACCGCGCCGCTGACCGCGATATTGGTACGGTAGGCGGCGAAATACGAATCGGCGACGGCACGAACGTGCGGAATATCGATCGTCGCGTGTTGCCCCGAGATCACGTCATAGCCGCCTTGCCTGCGATAGGCCTGCGACATGGCGATGACGCCGCCGCTGGTGTAGTGCCATTCCATGCGCACCAGTTCGTAATTCGAGGGATCGACGAATGCGGTGGTGCGATCCAGAATCGAGCTGTGGATTTTCTTGGTCATCGTCAGCACCAACATCGGGCGTCCGCCCAGCATCGTCGTGCCCGAGTAGGTGACGTTCTGGTCCTTCTGCCAAGCCGCCGGATCGCCGACGTCGTTGAAGAGCTTGGAGAAGCCCTTCGCATAGTTTGGGACGCGGTCGAAGACGACTTCGTAGTTGTCCGGGCGTTTGAAGTAGGACGTTCCATCGAGCTTAGGCGCCAAGAATGGGAAATTCTGCATGCGAATATCCACGTGCACGCGCGCGCTATACGACTGCAACGAAGGGTTGCGCGCGAGCATCCGCTCGATGATGGCCGTCGCCGTTAAGGGCGGGGGCGTGCCGGCGCGCACCGCTACGCCTGCGAGCGCCACGCCGGCGAAGACGAGGGCCGCAAGAAAACCGCGCATCACGCTGCCGCCTCCTTGGTCGTCATCGGAAAGAGGCGGTCGAGCGCCATGACGCCGAGCGTCCGGCGGATTTCCGGTTTGGTAGCGTGGAGCGCAAGCTCGATGCCCAGGACGCGAGCGCGGCGCAGGAGCACGATCAGCCCGCGGACGCCCGCGCTGTCGAGCGTCTCCAGCACGTCCAGATCGAGGACGGCCTGGGGCGACCCGTCCTCGAAGGACGCGACGATGGCGGCCTCCATCTCGGGAAGCGCTTGGGGTTGATAGGCGATGGGACGAAAATCCATTGGCCTCATAGTATGAAATAGCATCATTTTTTATGCAAGTGGGTACTTGCACGCAAAGCATAGCACAGCAGTTTATTGCGTGCAAGTACCCACTTGCAGCCAGGGATGAGATCCGGGGATGCGTAACCGGGCCTCGTGCCGATGCCGACGCCGCTCCCCTCCGAAGCTGTCCTCCGCTCTTGGGCGGTAGCCTCGCAGCTCGACGGCCTCTCGCTGGTCCTTCAAACCGAGGCCGAGGTGCGCCGGCTCGACGCCGAACGGCCGCTCTATCCGGCCAGCATGATCAAGCTCCCGCTGGCTGCGGCCGCCCTGTGCGAGGTGGAGGCCGGCCGCCTGCGGCTGGAACAGCGCTTCGTCATCCAGCCTGGGAACATGACGGCGAACGATGCGCCTTCTCCCCTGGATCCCGGCTATGCCGCAACCTTGGACGAGCTGATTCACCGGGCCATTGCCTACTCGGACAACGTTGCGACGAACACCCTCTTCGACGTGGTCGGGCGCGACCGCGCCACCAGCATCGCCCAAGAGCGGCTAGGCCTCCCCCACACGTCGTTCCGGCGCAAGCTCTCCGGAAGCGACCCGCTCATTGCCGACCCGCTCTGGAACGGCGTCGATCTCAACACGCACCCCGCGGCCGACGCGGCGCGCCTGCTGAGCGCGATCGCGCGGGGCCGGGTTCCGGGCTCGGCCTGTCTCCGCAGCGCCCTAGGCGCCCAAATATGGAACGACAAGCTCAGCGCCGGCCTATCGGCCGGGGATCGCTTCGAGCACAAGACCGGCGAGACCAGCGAGGTCTGCCACGACGGCGGGATTCTCACCACCGCGTGCGGCCTAGAAGCCGTCCTGGTCGTCTATACGGGCGCGCCGAGCACGGACGAGCAGAGCGCCCGGCTCGCCGCGTTTATGCGTCGTCTTCGCCCGGCGCTCGCTCCGTAGGAGGCTAGCTGTTGCCGTCCGGGCTCTGTTCCGGGGCGCTGCCGTTCATGTCGTTCATGCGCTTCGATTGGGTTTTGGTGTGGCGCTTATGCCGATGCATCGCACCGGCCGCATGGTAACCTTGGGCTTGCGCTTGGGCCGGGCAGAGGTACTTCCCGTCCTTCGTGCGGCCATAGTACGGATCGCCCGGCTCGTGGTACGCCTTGCTCCGCAGATTGACCCAGACCGGCTTGACCGCCCCGCATCCGAGTCCTGCGGGTACGGGCTGTGCGGCGCTCTGTGGAAGGGCAGCAACCTCGCGCTGAGCCTCGGTCGTGGCTACGGACATCGGCCCGGCCGTCTGCGTGGTCTGCGACGTCTTGCCGCCCCCGCAGGCCGCCAAACCGGCTAAGACTAGGGTGGCGAGCAACGCGCTCGTTATGGGACGCAGGTTCATCGATCGCTCCAATTCGGTCGTGCGGTTACGGAAGCACCCGTTGCGCGATACGCGCGACTTCGGCTCGAGCCCGCACGGACAACGGTGAAGGTTCGCCGGTAAAAACCCGGACCCCGCCGACGAACGCCGCTTGCACCCATGCGTCTTGCGCCCGATAGACCAGCGCATTCACCGGCGGCCCCCACGGATCGACGGCGTTCGCGTTGAGCACCACGTAATCGGCCGCGCATCCGGCAATCAGGTCACCGCAGGGGACGCCCAGTGCCGCGGCGCCTTCGCGCGTACCCATCGCGTAGGCCTCCCCGGCGCCGAGCGCGCTCCCATCGGTGCGCAGGATTTTCTGCAGATACGAAGCCGCGCGCATCTCATCGATCAGCGAAGGCTTGACATCGGCATCGGTTCCCAACCCGACGCGTACGCCGTGCGCGCGCAGCGCCGTGACGTCGCAGATGCCGTCACCCAAGTACTGATTGGTCATCGGGTTGTGAATCACGGCCGCGCCGCGCTCGCCGAGCAATCGCCGTTCGTCTTCGTCGATGTAGATCGCGTGGATCGCAATCGTCCGCTCGTCGAGCGCGTCGAGACGATCGAGCAACCCGATCGGGGTGACCCCATGCGCTTGCATCGTCTGTTCGCCTTCGTACGACGCTTCGGCGACGTGCACGTGCATCGTGCAGTCCTGCGACCGCGCGAACGCGGCGGCGGCTCGAATCATCTCCGGCGACGCAGCGTGCAGCGAATGCGGCGCGACGCAGACGTTCGCCCACGGGTAGCGCTGCTGCAAATCGAGCGTACGCTCCGCCGCGAGATCGATGCTTTCGCGAAACTGCGGCGGAGCGTACTCCGCGTCCATCCACGTGCGGGCGAAGACGATCCGGATACCCGTCTCCTGGGCGGCCAGCAATGCCGCCTCGGCGTGAGCGTTCCCCCCGCCGTTGAGATAGAAAAACTCCGCCACGGTGGTAATGCCGGCCGCGAGCATTTCGGAGAACGCCGCCACGAAAATCCAGTGCACGTCGTCGGGCGTGAGATACGGCACGACGCGATAGAGCGCTTCGCTGCGCCACTTCGCGAAGGTCCAATCGTCCGCCCAGCCGCGCAGAAGAATCTGATATGCGTGGCTGTGACCGTTGACGAATCCCGGAACCACTAAGCGATTGGCCGGATACGCGCGCGCGGGAAGGTCGCCCGCCCGCGCGCGCACTTCGCCGAAGTCTCCCGCCGCCGCGATCGACCCGTCCCGGACGACGAACGCGTAATCCTCGCGCAACGCCCCGCCGACCAGCGCCCGCGCGCAGCGTACGAGTTCGTTCACGCGGCCACCCGGCCGGCGCGGACGACGCACGCCGCAAGATTTCCCCCATGCAGCCAACCGAATTCATCCGGCGCGTCGAGTTGCAACGCGACGAAATCGGCAAGCCCTCCGACGCGCAGAGAACCGGCATCCACGCGCAGCGAACGAGCGGCGGCGCGCGTTACGCCATAGAGCGCCTCGGCGGCGGTCAGCCCAAAGAGCTTGCGTCCGAAATACGCGACCGTTTGCAGATTGAAACAGGGCGAGGTTCCCGGATTGAAATCGCTCGCGAGCGCGACGATGCCTCCCCGGTCGAGCAACGCGCGCACCGGCGCCCGTTTCGCCAGATCCAGATAGGCGACCGTCGCCGGGCATGCAACCAGCACCGTCTCGCTCTCCGCGATCGCGCGCACGTCGCCGGGTTCGATATAATTGCAGTGGTCGACCGCATCGACGCCGAGTTCGACCGCCATCCGCACCGCATGCCCGTCCTCCATCTCGTCGCAGTGTACGCGCAGCCGCATGCCGGCAGCGCGCGCCGCTTCGAGATAGCGACGCGTCTGCGCGGGCGAAAAAAATCCGGGCTCGCAGAACGCATCGGCATAGGCGGCGCCATGGGCCGCCGCCGTCGGGATCACTTGGTCGATCAAATAATCGATGAAGGCCTCCTCGCGCGTAAACTCGGGCGGTAAGGCATGCGCGCCCTATAACGTGTCTACCAGCCGCGGCACGTCGCCGTCGTTGCGATGGGCCGCAATCAGTTCCAAGAGCGCGGCTTCGCCCGGCTTATGCAGCGCGTAACCCGTCTTGGTTTCGAGTGTGGTGGTACCGTGCGCCAGCATCATCCGTAACCGCGGAGCCACCGTCCCGGCATAGAAACGCTCCGGCTCGAGCAACGCGTCGCGCGTCTGCTCGACCGTGTAGAGCATGCCGAGCGGGGCGCGCTCGCCGCGCTGCCGCGCGACAAAGTCCGGCTCGCGGTCGCCGGCAAAGAGCGGGTGCGCGTGCGCGTCGACAAGCCCCGGCACGACCGTGTACGCGCGTAGATCCAATTCGCGCACGTCGCCCCGTGGCACCAAGCGTTCTATTTCGGCCCGCGGGCCGACGGCGGCGATTCGTTCGCCCTCGATCAGCATGGCCGCGTCGTCGATGCGGCCGAGGCCCTCGAACGTGACGCCGCCCTGCCGGACGGCGCCATCGCACGGAATGATGGTTTTCGCTCGAACGAGCAGCGGGGTTACAGGCGCCAATCGATGCCCGCTTCGTCGGCCGTTTCGATCGCGATTTCGTATCCGGCGTCGGCGTGGCGCACGACCCCCATCCCGCAGTCCGTCGTCAGCACCGCCTCCAAGCGTTCGCGGGCGTCCTGCGTGCCGTCCGCCACCACCACCATGCCCGCGTGTTGCGAGTACCCGATGCCTACGCCGCCGCCGTGATGCAGGCTCACCCAATGCGCGCCCGCCGCGGTGTTGAGGAGCGCATTGAGCAGCGGCCAATCCGAGATCGCATCGGAGCCGTCTTTCATCGCTTCGGTCTCGCGATAGGGCGAAGCGACGCTACCCGTATCGAGATGGTCGCGCCCGATGACGACCGGCGCCTTCACCTCGCCCGTGCGCACCAATTCGTTAAACGCAAGGCCGGCTTTCGCACGGTCTCCGTATCCAAGCCAGCAAATGCGCGCCGGCAAGCCCTGATAGGCGATCCGTTCGCGCGCGAGCCGCAGCCAGCGCGCGAGGGAAGCATCTTCCGGAAAGAGCCGCAGCAGCTCGCGGTCCAAGCGATCGATATCCGCCGGATCGCCCGAAAGCGCCGCGAAGCGGAACGGGCCCGACCCCCTGCAGAACAGCGGCCGAATGAAGGCCGGAACGAATCCGGGGAACGCAAACGCCCGCGCGTAACCGCCGCGCTCCGCGGCGGCGCGAATGTTATTGCCGTAATCGAACATGATCGCCCCGGCGTCCTGGAACCGGACCATCGCTTCGACGTGCTTGGCCGCACTCAGGTACCCGCGACGCTCGTACTCGTCGGGATCGCTCGCGCGCAACGCCGCCGCTTCGTCAAGCGTCAGCCCGGCCGGCACGTACCCGTTGACCATGTCGTGCGCGGAGGTTTGGTCGGTAACCGCATCGGGGCGAAAACCCATCTCGAATAACGCCGCGAATTCGTCGGCCGCATTCCCTTCGTAGCCGATCGACGTCGCTTCGCCGGCGGCTTTCGCGCGCGCGACCTCGCGCAGCGCCGCGTCGCGCGAGTCCATCACGCAGTCGAGGTAACGCAATTCGCGGCGCCGCTCCAATCGCGCGCGGTCGACGTCGATCACGAGCGCCACGCCTTCGTTCATCGTGATCGCGAGCGGCTGCGCGCCGCCCATACCGCCGACGCCGGCGGTCAGGCAGACGCGTCCCTTGAGGCTGCCGCCGTAGTGCTGGCGCGCCAGCTCGGCAAACGTCTCGTAGGTGCCCTGTACGATCCCTTGGGTGCCGATGTAGATCCACGAACCGGCCGTCATCTGCCCGTACATCGTGAGCCCTTGCGCTTCCAACTCGCGGAAGACTTTCCAGTCGGCCCATTTCGGGACGAGATTGGAATTGGCGATCAGGACGCGCGGCGCGCGTGCGTGCGTCTTCCACACCGCCACCGGCTTGCCGCTCTGCACGATCATCGTTTCGTCGTTCTTGAGGCGCCGCAGCGTCCGCACGATCGCATCGAACGCCGCCCACGAACGGGCGGCCCGTCCGTTGCCGCCGTACACGACCAAGTCGTCGGGGCGTTCGGCTACCTCCGGGTCGAGGTTGTTCATCAGCATCCGTAATGCGGCTTCTTGCGGCCAGCCCAGGCACGTGAGTTCGTTGCCGCGCGCGGCGCGAACGATACGGGGTCCAGATGCGGTCGTGGTCATGCGAACGGTCCTCTACGAGACGATGGTGACGTTAGGCGGTTGCGGATGCCGCGGCGCGGGAGAGCGCGTCGGTGCGAATGAGGGCGCGCGCGGCTTCGATGTCCGGCGCGGGAACGCGATCGACCGTCCACGGGTCGATCGTTCCGCGCGCGAGATCGTACGCGGCTTGCGTGCCTTTACCCGATCGCAACGGACGACGGAAATCGGTCGCGGCGAGCGCGCCGAGCAATTCGCATGCGAGCGCGCCTTCGACGTTATCGAGCACGCGCACGAGATTGTTCGCCGACGTCATGCCCATGCTGACGTGGTCTTCCTGCCCAGCCGAGGTTGGAATCGTATCCACGCTCGACGGCCACGCCAGCCCTTTGTTGTCGTTGACGAGCGCGGCCGCGCAGTACTGCACGATCATCAGTCCCGACTGCAACCCCGACCGCCCGGTTAAGAAGAGCGGCAAGCCGCGATCCTCCGCATTGAGCAGCAGATAGAGGCGGCGTTCGCCGATCGATGCGAGTTCGGCGATCGCGATCTTGAGAAAATCCATCGCAAGGGCGATCGGCTCGCCGTGAAAGTTGCCGCCCGAGAGAAACTCGCCGTCTTCGGGAAAAACGAGCGGATTGTCGGTGACGGAATTCGCTTCGATATGCGTCACGCGGCGCACGTGCGCGATCGAATCCCGCACCGCACCGTGCACGACGGGGATGCAACGGAACGAATACGGGTCTTGCACGCGCCCACATTCGCGATGCGAGCGCATGATCTGCGAATCGGCGAGCAACGCGCGCAGGCGATCGGCGACGTGCGATTGGCCGGGGTGCGGGCGCAGATCGTTCAGGCGCCGATCGAAGACGCGATCGGTGCCGAGAAACGCTTCGAGCGACATGGCGGCGATCACGTCGGCGGCCTGGGCAAGGCGCTCGGCGCGAAGGACGCCGAGCGCTCCGATGCCGGTCATCACTTGCGTGCCGTTGATGAGCGCGAGCCCCTCCTTGGGGCCGAGCGTAACCGGACGCAACCCCGCGCGCTCGAGCGCGACCGCACTGGGCAGGCGCTCCCCGCGATAGAACGCTTCGCCCTCACCGAGGAGCGTGAGGCTCATGTGCGCGAGCGGTGCGAGGTCGCCGCTCGCGCCGACCGAGCCCTGCGAAGGCACGACCGGGGTAACGCCGCGGTTGAGGAGCTCGAGCAGCAGTTCGAGCGTATCGACTTTGATGCCGGAATGGCCCGCCGCAAGCGAGTTCACGCGCAGCACGCCGGCCGCGCGCGCGTGCTGCTCGGCGAGCGGCGCTCCGGTGCCGGCTGCATGGCTGCGCACCAAGTTCAGTTGCAGTTGCGCGGCGTCTTCGGGAGCGATCTGAATGTTGGCCAGGCGTCCGAAGCCGGTAGTGACGCCGTAGATCGCATCGCCGTCGGCGAAGCGCGCTTCGACGAACTCGCGGGCGGCCGTTACCCGTTTCCAAGCTTCCGCGGCGATTCGTACGGGAGCGCCGTTGGCGACCGCTTCGATCGCCTCGAGCGAGAGGTGGCGGCCGTCGAGCTCGACGGCCGGTGCAGCGCTGGAGGTGGACATACGGGCCAACTACTTCCGGCCACGCAGCGCCGGGCCTTCAGGCCCGCTCGCAGTCGCTTATTGAAATACGCCCGGACGCGGATGGCCGAACGGCGGGCCGTTTTGGATCACGATTTCCTGATGGTCGTGCAACACGATCGAGCGGGGATTCGCTCCATGCCAGGCATGGCCGTCGACCCAGATCCAGAGGTGGCGCCCCTGTGGCGCCCGCATGCTCGCAGCTCGTTGCCAACTCAGCGTCATTCCCCAGAGATCGAAGAACTGCCCGAGCGTGAAGGGGCGCTTCACGGGCGATTCGATGTGGATGATGCCGTCCGCCGCGTGCGTGTGCAACCAATAGAGGCACGCGCCCGTCTGCGGAATACCGACCTGGGCCGGCACCTCGACGGGCCGCCCGCGATCGAAGAGTTGCAGATGCGCGTGGATGTGCTCGACCACGCCCTCGGTTGCATCGCATCGGATGCCGTCAACGGGCAAGCCACCAAAAAAGCTTTGGGCGACGAGCATCGCCGCGAACAAAATGTGCATAATTGCAAAAAGTTGTGGAAAGGTTGTGGGCGGCCCTTCCCAATTTCTTGTCGACCGACCTTTGTCGTGCTACGATGCCTGAACTTCGCTCGTCGAAGTGCGACGAACGTATCGATCGCGGCCGGATGCGAAAGCACGCGTACCGCTGCCACAAGCAACGGACCGAGGCAACGGCCGAACCGCTACGGCGGAGCAAGGGTGCCCTCCCACCCGAGAGCATTCGAGTTTCCCCTCCGTAGTGCGCGAATACGTCGAGACCCGCCGGTATCGAGCCCGACGGGTTTCGTTATGCCCGCGAGGCCCCCGCGTAGCGATGCGCCATTTCATCCACCAGAGCCGCGGCCCGCGCGCGTACGTCGTCCGGCGCCAGCACTTCGGCTTGCGCGCCCCATCCGAGGACCCAGCGCACTAGTTCGTCCGTATCCGCCACGCGATACGAAATCTCCACCGATCCGTCGCCGCGCCGGTCGATTTCGCGCCCGGCCAAAACACGCGCGGCAATCGCCGCCTTCGCCACCCGCGCATCGAAGCGAACCCGTACGTGCGTGGTCTGCGAGCCGTGTAACACGCCGCTGATCGATTCGGCGGCGAACTCTTCGATGTTGAAATCGCGCGGCTTGGTGAACGTCTTGCCCAGAACGTCGGGATCGTGAATGTTGTCGACGGCGAACGTACGCTGCTCCCGCCTGCCGTGATCGTAGGCGACGCAATAGACGCGCCCGGAACTCAGAATGAAGCCGTACGGATCGACGGTGCGCGAGGTGCGCTTCCCCTCTTTGTCTTCGTAGGTGAATTGCACGCTGCGCGAGACCCGTTCCGCCGCCGAAAGCAATGCGAATGCCCGCTCCCCCTGCTCGTCCAAGCGGATCTCCGAAAGGCGAAAGGCCATTGGGGAGGGAGCCTCGATGCGCGCCCGCGCGCCGCGGCCCGCGGTGCCCACGAGTTTCTCGGTGATCTCGTCGATCGATGCGCCGATCGTGCCGCCCAGCGATGCGCTGAACGATCGCAACGCAACCAAGCCAAAGAGTTCGCCGCTCGAAAGGTCGAGGCGTTTGAGGCTGTATCCCTCCGCGAAGCGGTACGCGTTTGCCGTGCGGTCGAAGAACCACGGGAAGCCCGCCTCGGCGAGAACCGCGAGGTAGCGGCGAAGGCTTCGCGTGCTCGGCAGTTTGCCACCCTCGGAGATGCGCTCTTTGAGCGCTTCAAACGAGTGCCTCCCCTCATCGATCGCGTTGAGGAGGCGGACGAGTAAGACGATTTTCGGTTCGGTAGCGCGTTCTATGGCAGAGTGCCCTCCGTCATCAGTGTACTGTGCCAGAGATACGGCGCACCATTCAAACTTTCATCAAAACGGACTGGGAGCGTTGGCCGGCGGTAGCGGCGTTGCGCTCGGCGCGGCCGTCGGCCCCGGCACCGGAGGCGCAGCGGTGGGTGCGGGCGCGGGAGCATTGGGCTTGGGGAAACAGCCTTCCGGCGAAGAGATCGGCGGCGCGGCCGGTTCCGGCGGCGTCGCGCTCACGCCGATTTCGAGCGGGTAGTTCGACCCGCCGTCCGTCATCGTCTGAACGATCGCGCGGTACGTGGATTGGGGGGCGAGCGCAAAGGCGGAGATCTGATAGGGCACGGGCTCCCGTACGCAGCCGAGCTGAACGAGCGATCCGTCCACCACGAAGCTCGAACGCACGACGCCGCCGATCGGTTTTTCATAGAGATAGGCAACGGCCGGGCTGCCGGTGGGATTAGCGAGCCGGATCTCGATCGTGCGGAGGACGCCGTAGTCGCCGTAGTCGCGCCCTTTGGCGGCCGGGTCGACGTTCGGCGGCGCCGAACCCCGGTCGGCATACACGAGGGTCGCGTCGGCCCCGCCGGCGCTGTACGAGAGCCGGTCGTTTCCAAACCCCGCCAGCGCGAACACGCCGGTGCGGTGATGCCCGTCACCCGGAAGGAGCGGCTGATCCAGAACGGTGCGCGGATCGACGCCCGGAGAGACGGCCACGACGCTGACGGTGATCGGGCCGCCCGAGAGCACGCGAAAATCCACGCTGCCCGCAACGCCCTGGTTCTCGGTCATGGCGAGGTCGTGCAAGGTGTAGGCATCGGCGCCCAGATTGACGATGACGCCCTCGTCGAGTGGTTTAAGCGTGAGAAAGTCGCGCGCAACCGCGTGTCCGACGCTCATAACGTCGATGTTAGGGCCCGCCGAGGAGTCGATGATCTGAACCTGGGTTGGGTCCTGCGAGGACGAGGTGAGGACGACCGCGAGCGGTCGCGGGCCGTTGCCGTCATCGTGGTAGTAATAGAGCCGGGCCGGCTGGGCGGCGGTAATCGTGCCGCGATAAAGGACGCCGTCCTGCGTGACGCGTTCCGGGTCGTCGTCGTAGAACAGCAACGGCGGCGCGAACGCATCGAGCGGCACGTTCCGCACCGTTACGGTGGTCGCACCGTTCATGTCGAGATAGAGGCCGTTGCCCGCAATCTGCACCGGCACCACGAAGGTGCTCTCTGCGCCGGGCGGCAGGGGCGCGGGCGGAGCCTGCACGGGAGCGACGGTCGCCTGCGCACCGGGTGCGGCTGGCGCGATCCGCTGGACGAACGCTTGGACCTGTTGCGCGAGCCAAGAAGGGTCCGCGGGAGTACCGGTGACGGCGAGCTGGGCGGTGGCCGGAATCGTGCCGGCGTTGAACAAGACGCGAATCGGAATGTCCGCTACCGCTCCCGCCTCATCGACGAGGTGAAGCGTGTCGCTTCCGGTCGCTTGGGTGGCGGTGAGGGTTACGACGTGCGTCTGCTGGTCGATCGATACCATCACCAACTTGTGCAGCAGCGTCGCCTGGAGCAACCCGGTCGCATTCGAAACCGTCACCAACGCCCGTTGCGCCGGATTGATGTTCACGCTGACCGGGCTGACGATCAACTGCGCCGGAATCGGCGAGGGCGTCGCGCCCGGCGGTAAACCCGGCGACGGGCTCGGCGATGGGCTCACCGTTGGGGCGGCCAGCACGGGGGGCGGGGGCGGCGGGGTAACCTGAGCGATGAAGAAGGCCGCGATCAACGCATGAAGCATCGACGCTTCTTACGCGGTCGTGCGGAGCCGGCCTTGCTAGGTCGAGGATCCGGACTTGCTAGAGTATTGAAGCAAATAGGCGCGTGGTTAGATCTGCAACGATCGGGACGCGCACCTCTTTGCCCTGGAATGCCGTGATCGACGTCCACAACCATGCGGCGAACATGAGCAACCCCACCAGCATGATGAGCGGGAAGATCACAAGGATCAGGATATGGAGGATCGAGCCTACGATGCTCAAAGCGATCCGCAACACGACCGCGGTCACCCACAGCGTGATCGATTGCGCAGCCGCCCATTTCACGAAATGGTTGGTGCCGCCGCCGACGATCATCACGATACCGCCGACCGGGCCCAAGAGATAGGCAAGTCCCGCCGCGACGTTCTGGTCCAGCCCGAACGGGGTGTCTTGCGTCGGATGAATGGCCATCTGGATTCTCCTCAACGATATCCTCCAGCCTATCACGCAACCCGACCCGCGAAAACCGCCGTTGGCCCTAGATGGGAACGGGCGCATAGCGGACGTCGGCCTCAACGGCGTTGGTCCGAGCGTCGGGCGGCTGCAGCGTGAAGCGTATCGACATCGTTTCGTGCTCCCACGCCGGACGATACGCAGCCGGAGCGGTTGCTGTAAACGCCCAATCGCCGTTCGCCTCAGGCGAGCCGTTTGCAAACACGATCCCGGTGTTCTGCAACGTTACGCTGTCGATGTATTTCAAACCCGTGCCGCTCAGCACGAGCAGGCCCTCGGGCAGATAGGCGACCGCGGCGGTGACCGTCGGCATCGCGGGGAGGATCGTCAGCGGTATCGGTGCGGAGTCGATGCCGTCCGCCTCCGCAACGACCGCGCTGCCGCTCCCCGCCCCGGCGGTTCCGGCATCGACGTTTACGGCCACCGTATCGCTCGTACGCTTCATGCCCGAGACGGCAAGCGTGTGCCCGAGCCCGTCGCGCACGATGACGGATTGCGCACACGCGCCCATCGCGCTTGCGCCGTCGGTAAACGTCAACCTCTTCGCACGCGCGCCGGCAACCAGCGCGGCGTCGCCGGCATGCGGTGGCGTCCATGCGGCGGCGCGCGGTTCCACCACGCGGATCGGAGGCGACGTCAAGGCGTCGAATCCCCACTCGCTGGTAACCGAAGCGGTCGCACCGCGTGCGAGCAGCGAACGCTGCGCGCCGGTTAGCGTAGCGCTATATCCGGTAATCGGATCGTACGTGGCCGGCACCGAAAACGCGTGATCCCGCGCGTCGAAGGCGATCCGATGCCCGCGAAAGTACACCGGAAGGCCCGAAAACGGAATCGCCGCATTGAACGTCGAGGACGAAAGACAGACGGGCATGGCGGGGGCCTTACCGAACGACGGTTCGGCCGCTTTGTCGCCTTGCGCGCCGATTTGAAAATAGACGATCGTCGACGGCTTCGCTCCGGACGGGTCGTATACGAGGCGCTCGCGCACGTACACGTCGGTTGTGGCGGCCGTCGGTTTTAACGCACCCGGCACGAAGGTGTAGTTTGCCTCGGCGCGGCGCTTCGCAAGCAACTGATAGAGTGCTCCGATCAGCATGCCGTACGTGGCAGCGTTCACGGAGAGCTGGCTTCCCAGCGCCGTCGTGACGTTCGCGCCGGTGGGCGTCTGATAGCTCGAGACCACAGCCTGCGCCGCACACGCCGTCTGCGTGCTCTGCGCCACGCTCGGATCGAAGCAGGGTGCGCTGCTCAAGTCGTAACCGAACAGCGACTGCGTCGCCGAGGCGATGCGGGCACGTCCGTTGGCGAGTTCGGCCGGGCGAATCGTTGCCAAGGAGTGCAAGAAGCTTTCCAGCGTCGAGGCTTTGGCAGCCGCGCTTGCGGAGAAGAGCGCGGCCCGCGCCAACGCGGCGCGGTCGCTCAAGGCGGAGATCGCGTTACGGGCGGCGGGAATGCCGTGCCCGTACCGGCTACCGTTCTCCGGAACGAGGAAAAAAATCGGCGTCGCCTTTCCGCGATAGGTGACGCTCCAGACGTGGCCCGGGGGTTTCGCGCTTAAATCCGCATCGGCAATCGGAAAGGACGGCGGATGTTGCAGGTAGTCGTCGTACATGTTCGCGACCACCAGATGCCAGCGCGGTGACGTGCTCATCTGCACGCCTTTCGGAAACGAGATGCGAATCGTGTCCCCGGGTTTCAGGAACGGCACGCGATTTGCCGGGAGAGCCACGCCGTGGCGCACCACGACGACGTGCAGGCTCGCACCCAACAGGTCGAACGACGCGTTCGCCGGCACGGCTCGTCCGGCAACGCCGAGCAGCAGGATGAAAGCGATGGTTAAAGCGCATGCCCGCGTCTTCATGCGGCCGAAGTACGCGTGCCGCCCGCGATTGCCTCCCGGCAAGCGAACGGTGGCGGCATGGCCGCAGTGTGCTACAGTAGTCTGCGATGATTGACCAGCGCGAGCTCCCCGCCCCGATCCTTGCCGACGTGGCCGGGATCGGCCGTTTCGCCGCAAGCATGGGCTGGGTGCCGGCAACGAGCGGCAATTTCTCACGGCGGATCGACGATACCACGATTGCGATCACGCGCTCCGGCGTCGATAAGGGGTGCCTGACGGAACGCGATATCGCCGTCGTAAGCCTCGAGGGGCCGCTGCCCGCCGGCGTCTCGGCCGAGACACCTCTGCACGTCGCGCGTTACCGCTCCGGTCCCGGCGTCGGCGCCATCGTACACGTGCACACCGTAGCGGCGACCGTGCTCTCGCGGCTGGACCTCGCGCACGGCGCGGTCACCGTCGAAGGCTACGAGATGCAGAAGGCGCTCGCGGGCGTCTCCACTCACGAAGGCACGATCCGGGTGCCCATCTTCTCGAACGCGCAAGATACGCGCGACCTTGCAGAGCGTATCGAGGCCTCCATCGGCAAATCTGAAGTGCCCGGCTATCTGCTCGCGG
>DAHUXY010000196.1 GCA_027315505.1 Vulcanimicrobiota bacterium
ATGTGGAACAACAATTTAGGGATGCCGGACCCGACCGGCCTGATGATTCCTTCGTACAACCTCGTGAACGGCTCGCTCGGCTACCGCTTCGGGACCAAGGTACAGCCGATCACCCTGTCGCTCTCGGCTACGAACCTCTTCAACCGGCAGTACAACGCCTTCGAGTACGTTACGTCGGGCGCGTATTTTGCCGGCGGAGTCGGGCAGAGTACGAATTACGGCACGGGCCAGCTCCTGGCCGACCCGGGCCCGCCGCGCGAGGTGCAGTTCACCATCTCGTTCGGCGAATAGCACTCCCAGTGCACCGCCGCGCCCGCGCCGGAGGTTCGCTCCGGCGACGGCGTGGCGGTGTGCATGCCGGACGCTAGAGCAGTGAGACTTTGCCGGTGGAGAGATCGTAGACTGCGCCGACGATCTGGTGTCCGTTTTCCAGAGCTTGCGTCATGACCGGTTTGGACTCACGCAACGTGCGAGCGTTTAATCGAGCGTTCTCGACCACGGCATTGCCCCACCAATCTCCCGGCTGATGCTCGCACGCTTTCGCGGCGGGCAAGATCGCGTCGACCAGCATGTGCATGTGGCCGGGTAACTTGATGCCGGTCCGCGCGTACTCGACTGCGGCTTGGACGGCACCGCACGAGGTGTGCCCCAGAACCATCACCAGCGGCGATTTGAGAACGGCGGTAGCGTATTCGATCGACGCGAGCGCCGCGTCGCTCACGAAATTTCCCGCCAAGCGCACGACGAAAATATCGCCGGGGTCGTGATCGAAGAGCGTTTCGACCGGGACCCTGGAATCCGCGCACGCGAGCACGGTTGCGAAGGGCGATTGCCCGCTCGCTAATTCGCGAACCTGCGCGATGGTGGGGCGGCAGAGGGGGTTCCCGGCGACGAACCGAGCGTTCCCCTCCATAAGATTACGGAGAGCGGCGCTTGCAGAGCTTGCTGGCATCATGCTCCGTTCGGCGCCGGTCTATGCGACGGCCTCCGCGTCGAGCGCTAGGAAGGTGGCGATCGCGATGGAGGTTGCCGGCGCGCAGAGGATCCCAAAATGATTTTCGGCGATCTCCGCGCCGCTGCGCTCCGGGCGCCGCGAGATGAATGCGGCGTAATCCGCGCGCGTGAGAACGAAGCCGTCGGAGGCGGAACCGAGCGGCACGCTCGCCCGAAGCAAGAGCGTTGGAACGGCGACTTTCGGCCAGAGGATGCGGGGATTATGCGTGGCTCCGTAGGCGGAGTCTTCGGCCACGGCCGCATACGCCGTGCGCGACGCGACGCTTCCGGCGCTCGCGACCAGATCGTAGCGATAGTGCCGCTCCCAGTGGGCGTTCCACGGGCTTACCAGGCCGGACGCGCGCACCGCTTCCACGTAGGCGTCCGCGTCCGGGAACCTCGCGTTGAGGCGCTGCACCCCCGCGACGATGGAGCGTAGCGATGACATGGCCGGAATCCCGGCAGCATCGACGAGCACCAAACGGCGCAAGCGATGCTCGCGATCGAGCGAGGCGGCCACCATGCCGATATATGCACCCATCGAATGTCCCACCAGATCGAACGACGGAATGCCCAGAATTTCCGCCGCTTCGAGAATGTCGCGGGCGTGGCGCTCCCAGCCGTACGTGCCCGGGGCGGTGATATCGCTCCATCCGCGTCCGCGCAAATCGAACGCGATCGCCTCGCCGCCTCGGCTTGCGATGTCCGTCCCGAGCGCCTCGAACGCCCGCGAATTGGACGAGAGCCCCGGTACGCACAGAACGGGCGTTGCGCTCGGGCGGCCGAATCGTCGGGCGCGG
>DAHUXY010000207.1 GCA_027315505.1 Vulcanimicrobiota bacterium
TCTACGAGCCGGGCCGCGGGCTCGAATATCTCTTCGGCTGTTGGCTCCCTAACGAAGAAGCAACGTTCAAGACGTTCTGGGGCTTGGATCGTGCCGCGGAAAAACACGCGTTCGAGCAGTTCGTCGATTTCATCGTGGAGCGCCGACGACGCTACCCGGCCATGCACGTCTACCACTACGCGAATTACGAAAAAGCCGCCCTCCGCCGCCTCTCGCAAGAACACAGCACGCGCGGAAGCGAGGTTGACGATCTGCTTCGCGGCGAGGTGCTCGTCGATCTCTATGCGGTCGTTCGGCAATCACTCATGATCGGCGAGGACAGCTATAGCATCAAACGTCTGGAGCGCTTCTACGGCCTGCAGCGTGCGACCGAAGTAAAAAAGGGCGATCAGTCGATCGTCATGTTCGAGAATTGGCGCGTTCATCAGGACGAGCGCACCCTGCGCGATATCGAAGAGTACAACAAGGACGATTGCGAATCCACGTACCTGCTGCATCGATGGCTGCTCGCGCGACGCGAGGAAGCGATCGCAACGCTGGGCACCGGCTTTCCCTTTCGGCCGGTAAAATCGCCGCGCGATCTGTGCCATGCGGAGTTCTTCGAAGGCTGCACGAAATGCCAGCGCCGAAGGGCCGAGGAGCGCGAACGGGCGCGAACGACGGCTCTGGAGCGCAGCCTGCTGCAGGGTATCGTGCAGCCTCAGAGCGATGAGGAGTACTATCGCCTCGGTGAAGAGTGGCGCACGCGATACCTCATGGGCCATCTGCTCTCGTATCACCGTCGCGAAGAAGCTCCGGTCTGGTGGGCGTATTTCGACCGTTGCGAAAACATCGATACGCTCCAAGACCAAGATAGTGAAGCGATCGGCGGTTTAGAGTACTGCTCGGACATAGAGCCGTACAAGCTCAAACCGGGCGACCGAAATCTCGTGCACACCTATCGTTTTCCCGAGCAGCGGCACAAGCTCGATCGCGGCCACCCCCACGATCCGCGGCTGCAGAAACCAGCCGGCGAGATTATCGAAATCGACGAAGAGCGGAACCTGTTGCGCCTAAAACGCTCGGGGAGTGCGGATGAAGCCAGGGCCGTTGTCGCTCTGATTCCGGGCGATCCGGTCAAGACCGGTCTTCAGCGCGCGGCACTTACCCGCATCGCGCAGGCCTATCAGGATGGGACGCTGCGAGGGCAGCATCCGGCGACGTACGATATGCTTTCGGCGCGCGATCCGCGCGTTGCGGGGCATTCCGTATTACAGCCCGCAGAAGTTACCGCGCAGAGCGTCTCGGCCGTCGTACGGGCGCTCGACAACAGTTATCTGTTCATCCAAGGCCCTCCCGGTAGCGGCAAGAGCACCACGGGGTCGCACGTGATCTGCGATCTACTCCGCGCCGGCAAACGGGTGGGCGTGCTCAGCACCGGTCACAAAGCCATTCACCACCTGCTCCATAAAGTTGAGGCGGGTATGTCCAAGCGCGGTGATACGTTCCGAGGGCTGTACAAGCATAGCGACACCAACGCCGGTTCGGTCTTCCAATCCAGGCTAGGACGGCCGTTCATCGAGTCCGTCGACGACGCCGAGGTCTTCGATCGCGGCGACTACGATTTGGCCGGTGGCACCGCATGGCTGTTCGCCCGCGAACAGCTCGCGGGGACGTTCGACTATCTGTTCATCGACGAAGCCGGGCAAGTCTCGCTCGCCGATGCGATTGCCGTCTCGGCATGCGCGAAGAACGTCGTTCTGCTCGGCGATCCGTCACAGCTCGCGCAAGTGAGCCTAGGGACGCACGCCAGCCACGCCGACGATTCCATTCTCCAACACCTGCTCGCCGAAGCGACGACGGTGCCACCCCACCGTGGCATTTTTCTCGACGTCTCCTACCGGATGCACCCCGATATTTGCAGCTTCATCTCGACGGCGATGTACGACGGGCGTCTGCATCCGGGAGACAAGACGCATTTGCACCGGGTAACGAGCGCAGGCCTGACGGGGTCGGGGCTTCGCTATCTGCCCATCGAGCACGCCGGCAACGGCCCCCGGTCGGTGGAAGAAGCCGACCGCATCGTCCACGAAATCGCGCTGTTGCTGGATGGCACCGTCGCGGATGACGACGGCGAGGAGCGCCCCCTGCGGCAATCCGATATTATTGTGGTCGCCCCATACAACGCCCAGCGGAAGCTCATCACAAGCAAACTCAAGAGCGCCGGCATCGACGTGCCGGTGGGCACCGTCGATAAGTTCCAAGGGCAGGAAGCAGCGGTAGTTTTCTATTCGATGGCCACGTCGAGCGGCGACGACATTCCGCGCGACATCGAATTCTTGTTCGAGCCCAACCGCTTCAACGTCGCGATTTCTCGCGCCCGCGCTATGAGCGTCTTGGTCTGCAGCCCGAAACTTCTCGATCTGTCCTGCCGCTCCGCCGATCAAATGGCTTTGCTCAACGTCGTGTGCGCCTACGTGGAGCAAGCGCGCGGCGACTTCGCCGTCTAAATCGAGTTACGATCGCGGAAGAGCGCTGTAGCGGGCGGCAATCTGCGCGACCATCGCTTTGGCGCGCTCTACGGCGGCCGGCGGGGCGCTCACCCACGCCTCGTCGCCGAAGCCTAGAGCCCAGCGAATCACTTCGTCCACATCGCCGACGCTGAACGCAATCGTAGCGGAGCCATCGGGATGCTGCGTTGTTTCTTGCGGCGCTTGCCAACGCCGCGAGGTGGCCGTAGGCGCGAGCTTGGGCGAGACCGTCACTTCCACGCGTTGCTTCTTGCCTTCGTGTTTGATCCAGCCGATCGTATCCGTCGACACGTACTCTGCGGGCGGCGGCTTGGGGACGAAACTCCCGCAGCGCCGCACGGGCCCGCGGATCTCGTCCATCGAGTAGATGCGCCAGCCATGCCCAGCGGCGCCGAGCTCGCGCGCCACGAGGTAGTAGCGGCCCGACCGTACCATCGCCAGCGCCGGCTCGACTTCGCGTTCTTTGTTCTTGTAACGGAAGCGGACGCGCGCGCCGCGCTCCCACGCCGCGCTCAAGTCATTAAGGATCGTCGCGACCGCCGAGCCGGCTTCGAGCCGCGGCATTACCACGCGGACGAAGGGCGATTCGAGCTGCGCGTCCACCAGGCTATCGGCAAACGGCGCGAGCGGTTCGCCGAACGCTTTGAACAGCTCCAGCACCAACGCGGTGAGACTACGTTCTCCGGCCCCGAGGGATTCGGGGCGGTTCGCAAAATCGGCAAGCTCCACGTTACCGGCACTATCGCGCTTCGTGATCGTAAAGCCGAGGGTGGCACCGAGTTTGCGCAGCTCCTGAAGATCGCGCAACGCCTGCCGCTCGGAGAGCCTGAACTGCTTCTGAATGAACGCTACGCCGATACGCCGCGAGCGCAATAAGTGCAGGAGCACGGAGATTTTGCGGGCGGTCGCCTCGGCAGGCTGGCCGGAGGCGCGCGCTTTACCGGGAATCTTCGCCATTATGCCATAGCCCTGGCATCCGCAGCTGTTATGCTGCGACTATGCACGAGCGATTTGCAGTGATCGATATTGAGACGACGGGGCTCTCCCCTGCGCGCGATAGCGTGGTCGAGATCGCCTGCGTAGCGGTGGACGAGGGCGCGATCGCCGGCCGCTGGTCCACCCTGGTGCGTCCGAACGGTCCCATCCCCGCGTTTGCGACGGCGATCCACGGCATCGACGACGCGATGGTGCGCGATGCCCCGTCGCTGGGCGTCGCGATGGCGGCGCTGCGCCGCTTTGCGCGAGGGCACGTCTTTGCCGCGCATAACGCAGTCTTCGACTTTGGGTTTTTGGGCCTGCGCCCGCGCGGCGGCATTTGCACCATGCGGCTCGCGCGGTTCGTTGCCCCCGAAGCACCGAATCATAAAAACCAAACCTTACGCACGTATTTCCGCATCGACCGGCGGCT
>DAHUXY010000055.1 GCA_027315505.1 Vulcanimicrobiota bacterium
GCCAGCGGCCTGCCGCCAGCCGTGCAAAAAACGGGGCTCCTAGCTCGGTAAAACGCGCGGCGCACGCCTCTAGATTCGGGCTAGCCACGTTTTTCCCGGAGAGCGCCGATGCGACTGCGGCGGCGAAGTGACGCTGAGCGAGATTCCAATCCCCGCCGTCCTGCCCGAAAGCCGTGGGGTTGCTCATTCGGTCGACCGATGACGCATCGCCGGCCCGATGCGCCGCAATCACCAGAATGATTGGAAAAAACATCGCATCAGGATCCGCCGGCTTCTCTAAAACGCTGAGAATCGGTCCAATGAGGCTTTTTGCTGTAGAGCTGTTGAGTTTCGCAATTGACGCGCACCAGGCGGTAACGAGCAGCAGCGTTCTTGACTGCGGGTTAATCGCGAAATCGCGTACGGCTTCTCGTACAACGAGGTCGTCTGGGGCAAAGAGTTGCTCCTCAAACAAGACGTTACAAGCTAAAAGCAGCGCGTTGAGCTTAAGCCGAACGTGCCGGTCCCTATACCGTACGCGAGCTGCCGCCAGGAGGGCGGTAGTGTCTTCAATGTCACCTTTTGCCACAGAAGCCGCGATGCGAAGGGCGTCGCTGGTTTCTTCCTTCATCCTGGGATCGTCGCTCATCCCAAATTTTCGCTCGAGACCACCGGGCCCCAGATGCGAAAACGTAATCAACCGTGATAAAACCGCATACAACGCATGGGCTGGTGGCAGCTCCTTGAAAGAAGATCGCATATACTCGAGCTGAAGCATCGCATTTTCGTAGTCACCGCAACGTGATTCCAGCAGCGCCTTGGAAAGAGCAAGACGTAGCGAGACCATGGGATGTTGCTGCTCCGTGGATTGCGAGGCAGCGCGTGAAATCCGTTCAAAGCGAGGTACATCGAGGTTGCACATCGCAACCATGGCGTCAAACCCGATCAGTTGAGAGCGGTCGAGAGAACTGGTAAGAACGCCGTCATAATGGCGATGCGCGGACAGCGCCTCGCTGCGATCACCGTTCAACCATAACGCCAACAATAGTGAGCCCACGAGAAGTCCTAGTCCCTCCCGGATCGATTCTTCTTCGGCTCGCTTCAGGGCTTCGCGTAAAAGGCGGATGTTATCTTCAACACGAGCTGCATAATTGTAAGCCATCGATAGCCGGGAATAAAATGGAATAAGATCTTGAGCTTCGGGAGGCGCAATATTGAGGGCGCGTTCTATTGCCGTAGCGACAAGGCTGTACGCCGACTCGCGCTCGGCCGCCTCGGCGAGTTTCAAAACGTAGAACCGCTCGAGCAAACGATCGCCGCATGCCGCAGCCTGATCGGCCATCCGCTCGAAATCTTCTAGTCGCGGATTCGGAAGATTGTTTAGCGCGTCGATGATCCTTCGACGGAAGGGAATTTCAATCGGGATGGTCTCCCGGATAGCTTGCGCAATGGCTGCGTGCGCAAACTGAAGACTCCCTCCATGCTGCACGAGATATCGGCCCGAAGCGCGTTCGATGAGCTGTAGCAGCGTTCGATCGTCTGGCCAAAGTTGCTGCAGAATCGAAAGCTCGATGGGTTCGGCGATGAGTGCGCAGAGCTGCAGAAAGTCGCGCACGTCTTTGGTTAACAACCCGACGTCTTGAGCGACCATGCCACGCATGCTTGCGGCTACGTCTTCGGCTTTTTTTGCACGTGAGTCGTGCGCCATGCTTGCTAGCGCGACGAGATCCACCGCGCGCCCGCCGGCATGTTCGACGATGGACGTAATAACGTCATCGGGAGCGCCGGGGAAGTACTCGCGCGCGAGTTGTGCGCTTGCTTGCGGCGCGAGTTCTCCAAGCGGAACCTGGACGTCGCGCGATTCAAACGGTGATACATCGAGTTCGTCCGGCCGAAGCGTCGAGAGCAGGACGACGCTGCGATTGGCTAGCGCACGTATCGTTCTTCCGATCAGCGAGCGGCTCTCCGCGTCGCCCCATTGCACGTCGTCGACAAAGAGCAACACGGAATGGTCGAGCGTCACGCCTTCGAGCAGGCGTAGGAACAGCTCCTCATTCGACTGCGTGCCCCCGGCCTCGGACGCGTCGATCTCTGCACGCAGTCCGGCGGTGTAGCGGTCCGCTTGCTCCCCTAGGGCGGCGATCGTCGCGGTGATGAGTCGGCGTACCAGCAGGTACGGCAGGCCCGATTGAATGCGATGGCACACGACGGCGGCGATCAGCCACCCGTTTCCGGCCGCATGCGCTTCGACGGCTTGCGCAAGGGCGGTTTTCCCAACGCCGGAGGGGCCCACGATCTCGATCGCGCGGGCCAAGCCCTCCTTACGCGAGGATGCAACAACAGAGACGATCGTTCGAAGCTCGGCTTCGCGTCCTACAAAAGCGCCCACGCTGCTCAGGCTCCTGGGAGGCGTTGAGCATTTCCTCCCACGCTCGGCCCGCGAAAATAGGGGTTTCCCCGGACGTTTGCGGCCGGCGGCTCTGGTAGGCTTGGGTCAAATGGAGGTATCAGAGATGCTCGCACGCATGGAATCCGAGCAAGCGGCTCCGCTGAGCCGGTCGCACGCCGACCAGCTGCGGTCGTCCGTGCCCTACTGCTTCATTCTCGATGACAGCTATCACGTGGTGATGGCAGGCCCATCCACGGCCGGCGACCCGCTCGCCTCTTTATACGAGATGGACTCGCAGCCGGATACCTTGCCCGGCCCGATCGATCGGGTCGTCCGTGCGCTTACGGCCACGTGGCGGTCGATGCAGCCGAGCCGGAGTGCCTCGGCCCGCGTCAGCGATCTCAGTGTTACCGTTGCCCCGCTACACGGCCACACCGGCCGGCGCATTGCCGTCTTCGTGCAGCGGAACGCCGACTAGCAGTAGGTGAGCCCGTAGCGGCTATTTCTTGAGGTCTTCTCATACCGCGCCTACGCTGGAAGAGTGTCTACGAGGACGGCTTCCCTGCGCCGGCATCCGGTTTCGCCGTGCAAGGGTTGAAAAGCTCGACTGTGCCCGGCGGCCCGCAGGAGGCCGTGTTCCATGCGCGAGGGCTCGCGAAGAACTACATCATGGGCGAAGTTGTCGTGCACGCGTTGCACGACGTCGATCTCGACTTATTCGAACGAGAGCTCGTCGTCATCCTCGGACCGTCCGGTAGCGGGAAGTCGACGCTCCTCAATATCCTCGGAGGCTTGGACGTCCCGACGTCGGGCGACGTCGTCTTCCGCGATCATCGTCTGACCGGCGCCTCCGCGAACGAGCTCACCACATTTCGGCGCGAGCACGTCGGCTTCGTCTTCCAATTCTACAATCTCATCCCCAGCCTTACGGCCCGCGAAAATGTCGCACTCGTCACCGATATCGCCTCGGCGCCCGCCGACCCGGTCGAAATGCTTGCGCTCGTCGGCCTGCGGGATCGCGTCGACCATTTCCCGAGCCAGCTCTCGGGGGGCGAGCAGCAACGCGTGGCGATCGCGCGCGCAATCGCGAAGCGGCCCGACGTGCTGCTCTGCGATGAGCCGACCGGCGCCCTGGATGCCGCCACGGGGCGCGTCGTCTTGGAAGCGCTCGCCGGCGCGAACCGCGAGTTTGGGACCACCACCGTGATCATCACGCACAATGCCGCCATCGCCGCGATGGCAGACCGGGTCGTAACCATGGGCAGCGGTACGATTTCCTCCATCGCGACCAACCAAGAGCGGCGAAGCGCCGCGGAGATCGAGTGGTGATGTCGAGCTTGAATCGAAAGCTTCTGCGCGATCTCGTGCTGTGGCGGGGACAGATCGTCGCGATCGCCGCCATCACCGCGTGCGGCATCATGGCGTTCGTCACGATGCAGAGCAACTACGATGCCATGTACGACGCGCAGGCGTCTTACTACCGCGATTTCCGATTTGCGGACCTGTTCGCCAGCGTTACGCGAGCACCCAACGCCGTTGCCGCGCGGATCGCGGCGCTCCCCTACGTCCAGCAAGTCCAAACGCGCGTCGTGCAGGACGTTATTGCCGATATCCCCGGCCGTCAAGATGTGGCGACCGTACGACTCATCGGCATTCCGGACGGCTCGCAGCCGGCCTTGAACCGCCTGTTCCTGCGAAGAGGGCGATTGCCATCGGCGCGCTCGCGCGACGAGGCCGTGGTGAGCGAAGCATTCTCGCAGGCCAATCACCTCGGGCCCGGCTCGGCGGTGAGGATCGTTGTGAACGGCAGGCGCCAGACGTTGCGGATCGTTGGCGTCGCCCTGTCACCCGAATACGTTTACGAACTGCGCGGCGGTGCCGACATCTGGCCGGACAGCCGCCACTTCGGCATCGTATGGATGAACGATACGGCGCTAGCCGCGGCATTCGACATGACCGGCGCATTCAACAACCTAACGGTGAGCGTCTCGCCGGGCGGCAATCAGGCGGCGATCATCGAGCGCATCGATGCCATTCTCGCGCCTTTCGGCTCGCTGGGCGCATACGGCCGCGCGGACCAATCCTCGGATCGCTTCGTGAGCAGCGAACTGCGCGAACTTCGCGCGCAGGCGATCGCCATTCCACTGATTTTCTTGGGCGTTGCGACCTTTTTGGTCAACGCTGCGCTCTCGCGCCTCGTGATAACGCAACGCGAACAGATCGCGATTCTCAAGGCGTTCGGCTACGGAAACGCGACGCTTGCGCTGCACTACATCGGGTCGGCAGCGGTGTGCGTCGGAAGCGGATCGGTGGTGGGCGTGGTCGCCGGTTTGTGGGCCGGCTTTCGTTTGGCGCTCATCTATACGAATTTCTTTCGCTTTCCCGCAGTCGTTTTCCAGGCCCGTCCGGGCCTAATCGCGCTTGCCGTTGGGATTAGCCTGGCTGCCGGCGTTTTGGGCGCACTGTGGGCGGTTCGATCCGTCGTACGGCTGCCGCCCGCCGAAGCGATGCGCCCGCGCGCACCGGCGGTCTTCAAAGCCACACTATTGGAACGCGTCGGTTTAGCGAAAGTGTTACCGCCAAGCGTGAGGATGATCGTCCGCACGATCGAGCGTACGCCGCTCGCATCGCTGCTAACCGCGGTCGCAATAGCCTTCGCCGTTGCGATCTTGCTGGTCGGGCGATCGACGATGGATTCCGTCAATCGCATGATGGACGTACAGTTCCGTTATGTAAGCCGGGAGGACGCGATGCTTACGTTCGTGCGGCCTCTTGGCGCCGCCGCACGACTCGATGTTGCGGCGATGCCCGGCGTGCTCGGAGTCGAGCCCTTTCGAGCGGTGTTCGCGCGCGTTTCCAACGGCCATCGTTCGCGGCGGTTAGCCATCATCGGGCTACCGCCGCTTCCGTCTTTGCATCGGATCGTCGATCGGAACATGCATGAAATACGGCCTCCGGTGCGCGGCCTGCTGATGACGCAGGCTCTAGCCGACATCCTGGGAGTGGCTCCGGGATCCAGGGTTACCGTTGCCGTTCTAGAAGGGCGCCGTCCGGTCGTTCGGCTTCGGCTGCAGCACGTTGCCGACGAGATGATTGGGCTGAACGTCTACATGGGGATATCCGAACTCAACCGTATACTGCACGAAGACGGCACGATTTCGGGAGCGTACGTGAAACTCGATCCGGCGCGCGAAGCCGCATTTGACGCGGCCGTCAAAGCCACACCCATGATTGCGGGCGTTTCATATCGCAAAGCGGCTCTGGATGAATTTACGCGCACCTTTGCCGAATCGATCGGAATCTCGGTGGCGTTCATTCTCGGCTTTGCATTCGTGATCGCCGCAGGCGTGGTATATAATTCCGGGCGCGTTGCGCTATCGGAGCGCACCCGCGAACTCTGCACGTTGCGGATATTGGGATATGGTTTCGGCGACACGGCGCTGATGCTGGTGGGCGAACAAGCGATCTTGACGGCGGTCGCCATCCCGCTCGGTTTCATATTGGGAAACGTCCTCAATCGTGCCCTCCAGCCGATGTACGAGTCGGATTACTATCGCATTCAAATCGTCGTTTCGAGCGAGACCTATCTGCTCTCCGCGGGATTCGTCGTGCTGGCGGCTGCGGTCTCTGCAGGGTTGCTCGCGCTCCAACTGCGCAAACTCGATCTCGTGGCTGCGTTGAAGGCTGGTGAATGAACGTGCGCCCTTATGCTCGCGCGATAGTGTGGGCCCTAGTACTGCTGCTCGTCGCGGGCGCGATCGCGTTCGTGTTGCGGCCGCGCCCGATTCCCGTGGAAACGGCCGTGGTTGCGCGGCGACGGATCGAAACCGCCGTCGAAGCGGAGGCCAAGACGAGGCTTCGCAATCGCTTTGTGGTGTCGGCGCAAGTACCCGGGCGTCTCTCGCGCATCACCTACGAGGAAGGCGACCGCGTCGTGGCCGGGCAGAAGCTAGGATCGATCGATCCGCTGCCCTACAACGCCTCTATCGAATCGGCGCTGGACAAGCTGCGGGAGCTGCAAGCTCAACGCGCCGGCGTCGAAACGCTCCGTCCGAAGGACGAAACGCTCGCGCAGGCGCGCGCTCGCACGGCTTCGTCGCTGGCGCTCGCCTCATCGGCGCACGCACGCGTCCTAGCCGCTCAGTCGGCCCTCGAACAGGCCGATCGGGAGGCGCGCCGGCAGACGGCGCTCGAGGCGCAGGGTTACGCATCCACGCTGGTTCGAGAGCAAGCGCAACTTGCAGAAATCACGCGCCGCCGCGAATTGCAGATGGCAAAGACCGACGCCGCTGCTGCCGAAGCGCAAGTGACGATGGATCGCGCGGCGCTCGACGAGCTCACCAAGAAGGTGCGCGATCCCGATTACTTGCGTACCGTGTACGACGCGCAAATGAATGCCATTCGGGCACAACTGCGGACGCTGGAGGACCAGTCATCGCGGACGGCGATCGTCGCGCCCGTCTCCGGCGAGATCATGCGGGTGCTCCAAAAGAGCGAAGCGTATGTCGGCGCCGGGACG
>DAHUXY010000214.1 GCA_027315505.1 Vulcanimicrobiota bacterium
GTGTCGGTCACCTCGAAAACGGCGCGGTCGAACGTGATGCGTCCGCGATCGCCGATTTGTCCGCCGCGCTCGGCGTAAAACGACGTGCGGTCGAGTACGATGACGCCGCGTTCGCCGGCCGCGATCGCCTGCACGGGCTTATCGTCCCGCAGGATCGCGACGATATTCCCATCGCTTTCCAAGCCCTCGTAGCCGGTGAACGCCGTTTTGATCGCCGGAACTTCCGCGATGGCGACGACCGAGCGCTTCGAGGCCGCGTCTTTGCGCGCGCGATCGCGCTGTTCGCGCATCGCCTCTTCGAACGCCGCCGTATCGACCGCGACGCCGCCGTCGCCGGCGACTTCCCGCGTCAGTTCGATGGGGAAGCCGAAGGTATCGTGCAAAACGAAGGCGTCTTCGCCGGAGATGAGACGCGCGCCGTTTTCGTTCGCGTCGGCGATCAACCGGTCGAGCATCGCCATGCCGCGTTCGAGCGTGCGATCGAAGGTCTGTTCCTCGGTGCGCAGCGCTAGCTGGATGCGCGTGACGTTACCGCGCAGTTCCGGGTACCCCGGCGCCAACGATTGCACGACCGCGGGAACCAGCTCGGTGAGGAACCCGTTGGGATACCCCAGCAGGCGGCCGTTCCGAATCGCGCGACGAATCAGAAAGCGCAACACGTAGCCGCGATCGGTATTGGACGGGTAGATGCCGTCGTTGATGAGGAACGTTACCGCGCGCGCGTGGTCGGCGATGATATTCTGTCGCACGCGTTGCTCGGCCGCGGCCAGGGACGTCTGCCCGACCGGCGGCTGGGCCGCGATGAGATCGGTGAAGAGGTCGGTTTCGTACATCGAGGCCTGCCCGTTGCAGGCCGCCAGCATGCGCTCCAATCCCGCGCCCGTGTCGATCGACTTACGCGGTAACTCCGAAAGCTTACCGTCGGAAGAGCGGTTGTATTGTTGAAAAACGACGTTCCAAATCTCGACGTACCGGTTGCCCAAGTTCGGCCCGGTGTCGTCCGGGCCGCTCGCGTACGCCGCGCCGGAGTCGTAGAAAATCTCGGTGCACGGGCCGCAGGGGCCGGTCGGGCCCATCGTCCAGAAGTTGTCTTCGTCAAAGCGCGTGATGCGCGACGGATCCAAGCCCACGTCGGTGCGCCAGATCTGCTCGGCTTCGTCGTCGGTGGTGTGCACCGTGACGTAGAGCCGCGCGGGATCGAGACGCAGCACCGTGGTGACGAATTCCCAGGCCCACGCGATCGCTTCGCGCTTGTAATAATCGCCGAAGCTGAAATTACCCAACATCTCCAGGAACGTGCCGTGGCGACCGGTCCGGCCGACGTTCTCGATATCGCTCTTGGCGCCGGCCACCCGCAGGCAGCGCTGCACGGTGACCGCCCGCGGTGCGGGCGCGGGCTCGTCGCCGAGAAAGACCGGCACGAACTGCTCCATGCCCGCGATGGTAAACAGCGTGGTGGACATCGCATCGGGGATCAGGCTGGCCGAGGGCAGATGCTTGTGCCCCTTGGCCGTAAAGAAGTCGATCCAGGCCTGGCGTAAATCTTGGCTTTTCATAGTCGTCAACGCTGGATTGTAGCAGAGAACGCCGCCCCGTTCCTACAACCGATCCGTTATTTTTATTCCTGGAGGATGCCGCGCAACTTGTCCAGGGCTTTAGCCTGCAGGCGCGAGACGTGCATCTGCGAGACGTTGAGGCGCTTGGCGATCTCGGTCTGCGAAACCGACTCGAAAAAGCGTAGATAGATGATGACGCGCTCGCGCCCGCTCAGGATTTCAAACGCCTGCTCGAGGTTGGCGCGATCCTCCAATAACGTCAGCGATGCGTCGTTCTCGCCGACGGTATCCGCCAGCGTCTGCCCTTTGCGGTCGCCTTCGCCGGAGACTTCGCTATCGAGCGAGAGCAGATTGTAGGCCTGCCCGAGCTCTTGCGCTTCGAGGATCTCTTCTTCGCTGGCGTCGAGATGACGCGCGAGTTCGGCGACGGTCGGGCTGCGCCCCAAGGACATCGCAAGTTTTTCGCTCGCGCGATTGACCGAGAGATTCAGCTCCTGCAAACGGCGAGGCACCTTGACGGCCCAGCCTTTGTCGCGAAAATAGCGTTTGATTTCGCCCACGATCGTGGGTGTGGCGTACGTCGTGAATTCCACGCCCCGCTCCAGATCGAAGCGATCGATGGCTTTGAGCAGGCCGACGGTCCCGACTTGAATCAAATCGTCCAGCGGTTCGCCGCGATTGGCAAACTTGAGCGCGAGAAATCGCACCAGATTGAGATGGGCCACGACCAGGTCGTTGCGCAGCAGTTCGAACTTGGGGTCGTGCTCCTCGGGACGCTCTTCGCGCCGCGCCCGAACCAGGGCAAATTCCGCGAAAAGGGAGCGCGTCCGTTCTCGCTCGGAGCGAACGTCGGTTTCTCGGTCGGTCACGTTAGCCCGGCCGCCTCTTAAACATGGAGAGATCCGTCCCGCTCTCGGCGTGGACGTCGTACGATACCTCGTCCATGAGCGAACGGATCAGGAACACGCCGAGGCCGCCCACGCGCGCTTCCTCCAAATTTCTCGATACGATATGCTCGGGCCGCGTACCCTGCCCGAAGTCGCGCACGTTGATGCGCAACCCTTCGGGCAGCGTCTCGCAGCGAATGTCGATGAACGGGCTGCCTTGCGCGTGTTGAATGGCGTTGGTGCAGGCTTCGGCAACCGCTAATTTCACGTCTTCGATTTCGTCGATCGAGAAATGCAGACGGCTGGCAACGGTCGCGACGGCGAGGCGCGCGAGCGCTACCCACTCCGCTCTGGACGGAATACGCAGCTCGACGACGTTGCTGTACGTCTCCTCCGAAATTGGCTGGTTCACACCAGTGCTTTCATCGCGGCATCTTCGCTTTCGAAAATTCCGAAAATCTTGACCAGCCCGGTAATGTCGAAGATCTTCTTGATTTGCGGGTTCGTGCAGACGAGGTTCACCGATCCGCCGTGCTCGCGCACGCGCTTGAGCCCGCCGATCAAGACGCCCAGCCCGGTGGAATCGATGTACCGCACGTTCTCGAGATTGATGACCAAGTGGTAGACGCCGCGATCGATGAGATCGCCTATCGCGTCTTTGACTTTTGGCGAGGTATAGACGTCGATCTCGCCGCTAAGCTCCACGACGCTACAATCGTCGGCTTCGCGAACGTTGACTTTGATATCCAACGGGTGCTCCTATCCCTCGGCCTTGTGTTGCAATTCGTCGCGCAGGTGGTCGGCCGCCGCGACGCCATCGTCGACGGCTGCGTTGAAATTGGTGCGCGCATTTTCCACGACTTGGCGTCCGCGCTCGTACAGGTCCGACGCATTGGACTGAAATTGCGTCGTCACGTCGGTAACTTTACTGCGTAGATCTCCGGTCGCGTCTGCGGCGATGTTGGTCGCTTCGCGAGCCTTCCCCACCAGAAGGTCGCGCGTATCTTCCTGAGTCAGCAAAAGCGCGACCGCCCCGCCGATGATACCGCCGATGAGAAATCCGGCGAAAAAACCGCTTCCGCCGCGATGCTCGTTATCCATCGTGTTCGTTACTCCCTAGACTAGGATTCGTGTGATGATCTTTTGCCCGAAACAAGCCGTCGCAAACCTGCACTCACCCCGGTAATTGCCGCTCCGACATTGACGATCGCCGGTGATAGCGCGTCTTTGGCCAGTTCGGCCGTCTGAGATAACGAGGAAGCCACGCCCTCCAGCGAGCCCACTACACCCGTGAGCCGCGCCAAGGTGCGGTCTGCGGTATCGGCGATGCCGCCGACATGCTCGAGCGTCTCGCCGATCGGCTTGCCGATTCCGGCCATCTGGCGATCGACTTCGTCAAGCGTCAGGTTGAGGCGGCCAAGCGTCTTGGCAAGCGTCAGCATAGCGACGAAAATGCCGACCCCCATCAATAAAACGCCGACCCCAACGCCGACGTCCAGCACGATACTCCAATCCATCGCGACGATTCAACCTTTCTCTTGGTAGAAGGCGCGCCTTCCGGCCCCCTATGCTATTCCCTCCAACGCACCAAATCATGCAAGGGAGGCAACGCCTCGCAATTGAGCGACGATCTCGCACAGCGCGGTCACGACGCGCTCGATCTGTTCCGGGGTCGTCGCCGCCCCCAGCGAAAAGCGGATGACGCCGCGCTGCCACCGCTCGCCGGCCCCGAGCGCCGCGATCACGTGGCTCGGCTCGAGCGCGCCGGACGCGCAAGCACTCCCCGCCGAGACGGCGATGCCGGCCATGTCCAGCGCCATCAGCAACGCCTCCGAATCGACGTCCGCGAAGGAGACGCTCGCGCTGTTGGGCAGCCGCGGGCCGCCCGCTCCGTTGATGCGAGCGTCGGGGATCGATGCGAGGATGCCGGCTTCGAGACGCTCCCGCAGCGCGCCGATTCGCGCGGCTTTCCGTTCGCGTTCGCTCACCGCCAGCTCCAGCGCGCGCGCCAGCCCGACGATGCCTGCGACGTTCTCGGTGCCCGAGCGCCGGCCGCCCTCTTGGCCGCCGCCGTGAACCAAGGCCGGGAGCGCGAGGCCTTCGCGCACGTAGAGCACGCCCACGCCCTTGGGCCCGTGGAATTTATGCGCGGAAAGCGAGAGTAGATCGGCCTGCAGCTCCCGGACGTCGATGGGAAGCCAGCCGGCTGCCTGCACCGCATCGGTATGGAAGAGCACCCCGCGCTCGCGGGCGAGCCGGGCGAGCGTTCCGATCGGGGCCACGGCCCCAATCTCGTTATTGGCATACATCACGCTGGCCAGCGTGGTTTGCGGCGTGAGCGCGGCGGCGAAGGCGGCCGGGTCGAGCCGCCCTTCTCCGTCGACCGCGAGCAGCTCCGGCTTGAAGCCCTCGCCGGCTAGGGCGTCCAGCGCGTGCAAGACCGCGTGGTGCTCGATCGCCGTCGAGAGCAGGTGCGTACCGCGCTCGCGGTTCGCGCGGGCGACGCCGAAGATCGCCTGATTGTTCGCCTCGGAGCCGCTCCCCGTGAAGACGATCTCGCGGCGTGAGGCCCCCAGGCTCGCCGCCACCCGGTCGCGGGCATCGTCCAGCGCCGCGCGAGCGCGGCGCCCTTCGCGATGCAGCGAACTCGGGTTATGGCCGACCTCGCTGAAATACGGCAGCATCGCCTCGAGCACTTCGGCCCGCACGGGCGTGGTCGCGGCGTAATCGAGGTAAATACGATCCTGAGTCATCGAACGTTCACAGATTTTTCCAAGCGTACGTCGCTACTATAACACTCGTGCGAAGCTCCATTGCACAGAACTCCGAGAAGTAGCAACGGGACGGCGGTTCGAGTTTTACTCGGGCCGCCTTTTTTTTAGCCATTCGGCGATGCGCGCTTCCGCGCCGCGCTCCCCCGGTTGATAGTACGCGCGATCGCGCAGGTTCTCCGGAAGATTGAGCTGCGTCACGTCGTAATCGTCGTGCGCGTAGTGGTATCCCGCGCCGTACCCGAGTTGCTTCATGAGGCCGGTCGGCGCGTTACGAAGGTGGAGCGGCACCGGATCGTTGCGCGTTTCGCGCACGTCGCCCATCGCTCCCGAATACGCCCGGCCGACGCTATTGCTCTTCGGCGCGGTGGCGAGAAACAGCGTCGCGTGCGCGAGTGGATAGAAGCCCTCGGGCATACCGACGAAATGGACGGCTTGTTGCGCCGCGATCGCCACCTGGATGCCGCGCGAGTCGGCAAGACCCACGTCCTCCGACGCAAGAATCACTAAACGCCGCGCGATGAACAGCGCGTCCTCGCCGCCATCGATCATTCGCGCGAGCCAATAGACGGCCGCGTCCGGATCGCTCGCGCGAATACTTTTGATGAACGCGCTGATCACGTCGTAGTGCGCTTCACCGCCCTTGTCGTACGTCGAACCGCGCCGCTGCATGGCCTCCTGCACCATCGTCTTGGTGACGACGCGTTCCCCGCGCTCCTCCGGTGCGGCGTGGGCCGCGAACTCCAGTGCGTTGAGGGCGGTGCGAGCGTCGCCGTTCGCATAGCCGATAAGCGACGCGCGCGCGTCGTCTTCCAGGCGCACGTGCAGATCCGCGATCCCGCGTTCGCTATCGGTCAACGCGCGGTCGACCAACACCGCGATATCCTCGTCGAGCAGTTGCTGCAGGACGAAGACGCGAGCGCGAGAGAGCAGCGCCGAATTCACTTCGAACGACGGGTTCTCCGTAGTCGCGCCGATCAAGACGATCGTGCCGTCCTCCACGTACGGCAAGACGGCGTCCTGCTGGCCTTTATTGAAGCGGTGAATTTCGTCGACGAACAAGACCGTGAGGCGCCCCACGCGCCGGCGCGTCTGCGCTTCGGCTACGACGCGACGCAGGTCGGCGACGCCGGCGCTCACCGCGGAAAGCTTTTCGAAATGCGCGCCCGTCGTGCGCGCGACGATTTCGGCCAACGTCGTTTTTCCGGTCCCGGGCGGGCCCCACAGGATCATCGACGGGATGCGGTCGCTCTCGATTGCGCGCCGTAGCGCGCGCCCCTCCCCGACGATATCCGTCTGCCCGACGTACTCATCGAGCGAACGCGGACGCATGCGCGCGGCGAGCGGCATGGCCGCAGGCCCGGGATCGAAGAGTGAGGTATCCATCGCCGTTATGGCGACGCGGTCGCCGCCGGTGCGGGAGCTTTGGGCTTTTTCGCGAGCGGGTTCGGTATGTGAATCGGGCGCGGCGTCGCGATCGAAGGATGCACGGCGCTGGGGAACTGCATCGTTACGTCGCCTTCGGCGTGCGCGTCGCCGGAGAGCGTGTTGTACTTCACGTGCGCGGCTTGCATGCTGCGAGCGCCTTGCACGATGTGCACGTGGCCTTCGAGAAACAGATCGTGCGTGTCGTCGTTCAGCGTACCCTTGTCCGCATCGACCACGGT